>JAZQOB010000123.1:0-10694 GCA_045627625.1 Treponema sp. | reverse complement strand
TTCAAGTTTCTGCCATTTGAATTCTCCCTGTCTTTTTTTTGCTTTGGAGTTTGTATTTTTTTCTCCGTAGACTGGGGCAAAGGATTTCATGACATCAAGATGAAGCTTGTTTTCCGGAATATTGATTCCTGCCATCTGCAGGAAGTTTGTATCAAACTTACCGTTGTAGGAAATGATAAGATCTGCCTGGTCAAAAATTTTCTGGACTCTGTCTTTTATATCTTTGAAGTGAGGAGAGTCTTTTACCATTTCAGGTGAGATCCCGTTTATAGCCTGAGCCTCTTTCCACGATTTTTTCTTCTCGGGTTTCAGGTGGCTGTTGAAAAGTACCTCGCTGTTTCCGTCTATGATCGAAAGCTGCAGAAGTTCATCATAGCGTGGAGACAGTCCTGTTGTTTCAGTATCAATTACGATTACCTTTCCGAGCTTCTTTCGTTCGGCTGCAATTTTCTTATTGAAGTCGTCGAAGGATTTTTCGACGTCCTTACCGTCAAGGTGGTATGATCCGTCTTCTTTTTCGCTTACAGAAAGGGTAGGTCCGTTGCTGATAGAAGGGGACAGGTTTTCGATAGAGGATATGAGGTCATTGAGTTTTGAGGAATCAATATTTTCTGCATCCAGCATTTCCAGTGAGGAAACTGCTTTCTGTAATAATTCAGTATTTGTTTTACTCATGTTGTACTCCGCTAAAAATTATGAGGCAGGGGAGAGATAAGGTCCCCTGCCTTTATGCTATCTTTCGTATTCTGTTTCTTTTTTTGTTCTTGTTTCATGAGGGAAGAGTCCCGGATTTATTTCTGCTTTCCAGGTTGAATGAACTTCATTTTTTCTTTCCCCGGAATTCAGGAAGTATTCGTAGAAACTCTTTCCAGGAGCAATCGAGAACTTTTCAGTTACGGTTGTGTCCTTAAGTGCGCAGTCTGTGAAGGCATTGTGAAGGACAAGTTCCTTCATGTTTGTCTCAAGAATCATACGGTCTGCAGGAGGAAGTTTTTCCATAAGGCTTTCAGTGATAACTGGGAAGGCACTAACGGCACCGACACCCATGGCTTCGAACTGGAAATCATTTCTGATTTTGTCAGCTTCAGAAGAGAAGTATTTCTTGTTGTAATACTGAACGCCTGAAATCTGGTTATCAGCGTTGGTAAATACAACAGGAATAAAATCATCGTTCCAGCTGTAAGTGTCATTAAGTTTTCCTGCAAGTCTGATGAGTGAAGAAGAAGAATCTACGGATTCTTTTGTCCATTCAGGATTGTTCTTTTTCTCAAAGACATCCTTGTCATGATTCAATGCATCAACCTTATGCCAGCCTTTTCTTGGGGTATAGAGGTTGAATGAGTCGTGATCAAGAATGATGTGACCTGCAAAACGTTCAAGTCCGTCGCTGCGTTTGAGTGAGTTACGGAGTGCGTCTGTAGTCTCACGGTCATAGCTTGAAGCTTCAGTATTTCCTGAAGGATGGTTATGAACTGCAACAACGAGACAGTCTTTTTCTTCTGCACGGGAAATGATTTTTTTGAGAGTGTCATCATTCTTTTCTGATACGGCACATACATTAGGCATGTGTGAAGAGATAGCAAGCTGGTCTGTAATTTCACCTGTCATGCGGTCTACAAGAACATATCTGAATGTTTCAAATTTTTTGTTTCTGTAGATATTCATGGCAGCCTGAAGCTGCTTGAATCCTGCTTCACTGATGCGGTTTGCTTTTGTCATCGAGAGTTCCTTTCCGCGGATATCAAATACTCCGTGTTCGTCGAATTCTTCGAAGGCTTTCCACATTCCGGTCTTTTCTCCGTTCAGAACTGGTGTGATGATTTTGTCTCTTTCTTTCTGTGCTGCAATTACATCATCAACAGAAAGGTGTCTGTCATCAAAAGGATTGAGGGAATCCTGAATGGAATCACGGATAACCTTGTTTTCCTTTGATCTGAGATCACTTTCAAAATCAAGTTCCTGCTGATGGATCTTCGTATTTTTTGTTACGTCTTCCATTACGAGGGTCTGAAGCCATGACGGAATATCACGGTTTTCATATTCATAATCGCTTACCCATTTTGTGTGGAGATCTTCGCTGTGGCGGAGTTCTTCTTTGTCGGCCTTAAGCTGATCCGTCTGTTTCTGATATTTAGCAGAGTAGAGATGAACGCTTTCTGTCACTTCGCTTTCTGAAGTATTGTTTTCCTGTTCTTCAGGGTTATAACTGAAGGCTTTAGGTTTTTCGAAGATCGGACTGCAAAGTTCGTTAGCTTCCTTTAGGTCGTTCAGACGGATGGATTCGCGTCCATCCATGTTTGCGATTGTGAGTGAAACCTTAAGAAGGTTTGCACTGGCTCTTGGTGAAAGACCTTTTTCGGTTACAGAGTCAAAGTATTTCTGGCAGCTTTTGTTGAGCTTACAGTACTGCTGAATCTGTTCAGGAGTCATGTGGCTGTTGTATACGCCGCGTTTTCTCTGAATTTCATAGGCTTTGGCAATCTGGTCCTTCATCTGGTCAATTGTCATTACCCTTGTGTCTTTTTCATCCTTTTCCACAAAGTTTTTGATTTCGACACGGTCGAGGAGAGGATCAGAAATCTTTTTCCAGTACTGTTCGATTGAGCGTGCACTGTCGAGACAGATCTTGTCATGACTTCCGTAGCATCCGCATGGACAAGGATTCATGGCCATAGCGAGCTGGAAATCAGCTGGGTAAGAAGTCGAACGTCCAGCCCGGCTTAATGTAATCTGACGGCTTTCAAGAGGAACCCTGAGCATCTGAATGACAGAAGATCTGAATTCCGCAGTTTCGTCCATGAAGAGTGTTCCGTTATGGGCAAGAGAGATTTCCCCTGGTCTGCAGTTTGGTCCGCCACCGCAGATACCTTCGATTGTCGCAGTCTGGTGAGGCATGCGGAATGAAGGAACGAGTTTATCACGGCGAGGGGAATCAAGGCCTGCAAGGGAATTGATTCTTGTAATGCTTCTGGATTCTTCTTCAGTAAGCTTTGGAGTCAGAGCCGGCATGAGGGTCTGGGTAAGGAGTGTCTTTCCACAGCCCGGAGCTCCGGTATTAAGGATGTTGTGTTTTCCTGCTACTGCGATTTCGATGGCACGGACTGTATTGAAGTGACCTTTCATAGGGAGGTTCTCAAGGGCTTCCTTATAGTCTTCCATCCATTCTTCATTGAAAGTTACTTTGTCTGTATTTTTTGCAACAGGATTTGTTTTTTCAAAACTTCCTGCTTTCTGAAGAAGTTCTTTTGTTTCAAGAAGGTCTTCTGCTTTGAGGATACTGATTCCTTCGATGTCTTTCAGAAGTTCAGCAGTTACAGGATCACATACAAAGTGTGTAATACCTGCAGCCTTTGCAGAGTTTACGGCAGCAACGGCTCCGCGGACCGGTCTGATTCTTCCGGAGAGTTCGAGTTCACCTAATGCAAGAACCGGTTCTGAGGTTTCGAATCTTTCAGTCTGTGTGAGTATGCCAAGAGCCATTGCAAGATCCATTGGAGAATCCTTCCGGAGGTCTGCAGGGCTTAATGACTGGAGTACTCTTTCTGAAGGGAATTCAAGCCCGCTGTTTGAGAATGCTGCACGGATTCTTTCACGTGTTTCCTTTACGGCACTGTCTGCAATTCCTACAATGTCATAGGCCGGGATTCCTGGTCTTAAGTCAGTTTCAACATTTACAAGTGTTCCTTCAAATCCGAAAGGAGAGAAGGTGTATACCTGAAGCGGTGTCTGGGGACGGGAGAGTTCATTTTCTTTTTCGAAAACAAAGTCCGGTTTTTCAACGCCGAGAATATATTTGTCTGCCATTTCGTAAAGTTCTTTGTAGGCAGCAATTACGTTCTGTGCGTGTTCGTTATTTTCCTTAAGGCCTTTTACAAAGTTGTCTCCGATGTAGAACGATGGCTTGCCTTCTACTTCGCAGAAGATACCTGCACCGTCTCCTGTGTTGTCATCAAAGATACGGTCTCCCGGGATATTAAGTCCGATATAAGGACTGAATCCTTTATCTTTGAGTTCTGCATATTTGAGAACAGCTTTTTCTGCTGAAAGGCCTGTAACAGCCTCGAATTCAGCACCGACTCCGAGATCAAGATTTGCAGTGTCGCTTACAAAGAAGTTATAAGGTTTTTCTGCTTCTTGGTTCTGATGAACTTCCTGATAAACTTCAGATTTGAGAAGTCTGTCATTCAAGAGAATCTGTGCACTGTCGAGATTTGTAATTCTTCCTTCCAGAATGGAAGCTGCAATTTCTTCAGAGATGGAAGCGCATTCTTCATGAGCAGAAGAACTTAATTCTGTACTTCCTGATTTTTCAGCGTCTTCGATGTAATTATGAAAATCGAGTACCGACCATAAAGCACGATCAATGGTTTCTTTCTTGATGTCATCTTCAGAAAGGTTTTTATCAGTTGCATCATTTTCAGCCCATGAGGCAACTTCAGTACGTGTCTTTGAAAAATCATAATTATTGATGTCACTGAAAAGACTTTCGATATCTTCCCAGGAAACTTTTGATCCGCTGTTTCTTGTGACTGCAGGGAAATACTCTGGGTGTTCTTTGTGGAGCATTTCTTCTACGGTAATATCTTTTGGAACATGGTAATCCATTTCCATCCAGGCGATACTTGTGATTTCTTCAAGGGACTGGTCGCCCCATTCTGACATCTGTAGGTCTCCGTTCAGAACTGAGTAGCCGAAGGCATAACCGTCTTTATAAATCTGGGTAATGAAGATTTCCGTATTACCGAGGAAATAACGGAATCCGATGTCATGAGTACCGTCTGCGTTTATGAGTTCTTCATCTGTGGTAATCTTTCTGTATGTGTCGGCAATTTCCTTGAGCTTTGATTTGAAGAAGTCACCTTCTTCTCCCTGAGTGAGTTCAAGTGTGAACGAATACTGTGATGGCGGAATTACTTTGCGGCAGATTTCGAGGTCTTCTTCTGTAAGGACTGCAGGGGCTTCTTTTTCCGGCATAACAATATCGGATGCAGAAACTTCTGCTTCCTTGAGTTTTTCAGAAAGAAGGTTACGGGCATAGTCTTCCATGTTTACGTTTGCAGGGAACATTTCCCAGATACGGCGGAGTTTTGCCCAGTCGATGCTGTTATAGGTTTTATAATCTTCAGCATTCATGGCTTTCTGAGCATTGCGGCTTGGAAGATAGAGTTCTGAGACTGCCATTTTCTTTGCTTCGTTTGCAGCGTATTTAAGAAGAACCGAATTATCCAGCGATGTTTCTTCTGGATATTCCTTGAGGACTTTTGTAAATACGTCGTTCATGGATTCGTCGTAAGAAGCCTTGATGCCCTGAAGTGCATCTTTGAGCATTTCATCTACGCGGTCTGCTTCAGAAGCCTCAATGAGCCATTTTTTATGAAGTTCCTTGTATTCATTCTGAGCCTTATCAAGGGCTTCCATTCTGTCTTTAAGGGAGTCCTTAAGAATTTGTGTCTGTTCCCTGATGGCATTTTCAATAAAACTGCGTTGAGAATCTGTTACTTCAGGATAGTAAAGCTGCACTTCGAGAGCGTTGAGGGCAGTGATGAAATCATCATGGCTGCAGGTTGCGCGGACATAGTCGAATACAGATCCGTTACCGTCTCCAATGTCGTAGCGTGATGGTTCATAGGAGAAAGTGTCTTCAGGATTTTCCGGATTAGGGATATTGAAGAATTTGAAGTTTGTTTTGTCATATCCGAACTGGATTCCTTTGTCTTCTTCAGGAAGCTTGTCATCCCGTTCAAGGTCCCAGTAATTATCTGCAGAGCCGTACTTTTCTTCTGCATATTTTTTACGGTTATGGAAATCTGAATCTGCCTTTGTAAGGAGTTCGTTGAATTCCTTTACAGTGTAGACTTTGTTTTCTGAAGGGAACAACGGACTTTCTGAGGAATACATGATGACGTAAGGAACTTTTTCTTCTTCAAACTGTTTCTTGATTTTTTCCTGGACTGTTTCATATAGTTCAGGAAGAAGTTTGTACTGAACGTCACGGTAATATGCTTCATCTGGGGAATACCATTTGTTGCCTTCGACGTGAGTTTCCTTACTGAGATTGAAATCACTGATTTTCTTGATGATTTCTGTATCGCCTTTAATGATGGAATCCATGATCTCATCAACCATCGGGCGAAACCATGTGTTGTAGCGTTTCTCTTTTCCCTCAATGGAACTTCCGTTTTCGCGTTCTTCATCTGTGAGGGTAAGAAATGTTTCGCGGATGATGTCTCCGAATTTAGCTTTGGCTTCATTTACTTCATCAGGGTAAATGTTACCTTCTGTTGTATGGAAAGGCTGTGAAGCTTCCATTTCACGAAGACCGTTTGCTCTTTCCATGGCTTCTGCTTCCGAATCAAGGCGTGCAAGATCTTCATTTATTTCACGGCTTTCTTCCTGGTCTCTGGCCTGTTCGACACCGTTATCATGTTCCTGCCATTTCTTCTGAACGTTCTCTACGGCTTTGTCGTAAGCTTCACTTTCGAGTTCTTCTACTTTTTCAAGAATCTTGTCATAGTCTGCTTTTTCCCAGACTGAAAGAGGAGTTTCCGGATAAAGATCTTCTGCAATAAGTTTTGCGGCTTTTGAAATTTGTGTTTCAGCTGTAGCAAGGTCACCTGCGATACCGCCGTCGATTTCCTTGTAGTCCTTGTCATAGAGGGTATAATCCCATCCGTTTTCATCGCTGAAATGGATTGTAAGGAAATCTCCGTTCTGTGTATTTCTGACGGCAAGCTGATCATTGTCATCCTGTGAAATATTGAATTCATCAGAATGACTTTCTGTCTGTTTTTCGATAGGGAGGGTATTCTTTACCTGAAGGAAAGCTTCATGAACTGTATCCTCGCCGTAGATGTCAGAGATTTTTGAAAGGACTTCATTGATTGATGCTCCGTTCTGAAGAAGTGCAATAAGTTCATTTCTTTCGCTTGTTTCAGTTACGAGACTGATTTCTTCCTCTTTTTCCGGAAAGTAAGTTTCTTTTATGTGTTGTGCGAAGTTCTGGCTGTTCTGGGCAGCATCATTCTTCGGATACCATACGTTATGGTTTCTTGAATAGAACCAGCCTTCATTTTTGAGTTCGGTTCTGATTTCTTCAGACGGCTTTCCGTTGAATCTGATGTTTGCTCTTTTGAACTGTTCGCTGTTAATAATTTCCATTGTTATGTTTTCTGTCTGTTCACTCATGGTGTACTCCTTTTATGGAATTAACGTTCCAGATCGTAAGATTTTCTTTTGTTCAGATTTGCCTGCCTGTTTATGTTTTCTTCTTTGAGTTTGTTCGTTTCTAAATTAAAGTCTTTTGCTGTGTAACTCTTTGCATACCAGGTGCCGGAGTCCAGGGCTTTGGTAAGAGTCTCGCCGACTTTCCAGGAAGGGATTTTTCTGTTTTCTGCATCAGAGAAGATTTCTTCGAATACTTTGTAGCAGCGTTCCTGTTCTGCCATGTCATTTTTTCTGAGTTCTTTTCTTCCAGTTGCTTCAACGCAGATATGCTTTGCCTGGGCAGTGATTACAGGTGCAAGATTTTGTCCTAGAATCTCGCACTGGTGCATTACGGTTTCTTTTAGTTTCTGAAGTTCAGGACACTTCTGATTTTTTGCTTTGAGGGAGTTTTCGATGTAATTCTGGAAACTTTCAGTAACCAGATTTGATTCATGCTCCCTGGCATTTTCATAGTGTTTCGAAAGGATTTTCTTTGACCGGTCATCAAGGCTGTCCATGTTGTAGAGAAACTGGATGCGCTGTCCGTTACCGCCTTCGTGAATATAAAGTTCACGACTGAGGTGAGTCGGATTCTCAAATTTTGTCATGCAGAGTACAGGTTCTGCTCCCTTCTTAAATCCAATCTTATAACCCTGTCTTGAAAGTTTTTCGAGTTCGGAGGCATAGATCCAGACATTGGATGTGTAGCCGTTTTTTGCAGCTGACTGTTCGAGGGCAATGAGATTGCGGTCATTGATGAGTTTTCCGGTTGTCAGTTCTACCGGCATTCCCTGAGCTTCCTGATTAAAGAAGGGCAGTGTCCTGTTTGTTACATTTGCCTTTACGGCAGTGTAAATCTGATCAAAGAAATATTCGTCAGCAGAAAGCCCTTTGGTATATGATGCTCCGGGTTTCCAGGCATCCTGGATGTATTCCATTTTGTGTACCTCGTGATGTTGTAATTCCAATGAAATAATTCCAGCAAACCAGGGCTTCTGCTTGGAATAAAAAAGAAACGGCCTAGAACAGGTCTATTTCCATTTCCTGTTTTTTCTTTGGTTCTGCTACTGTTCGGTTTGGATTCTGTGAGTTTGAAAGAGTCTTGATGATTTCTGTTGAACGCTTGTCAGCGTTGAAAAGAATTTCATTCATAGACTTGATTGATGTGTCTTTTTCTTCGTTTTTGAGGAGGTCGTTGTTGAGGGTAACAAGCATTTTTTTCTTGAAATCTTCAGCAACATCAGGACTTGCTGTGACAGTCATTCCTGTTTTACATGCAGCGATGTAAGAAGCTAAGTATTCTTCCGGTTCAGAATTTGCAATGGCAATTGTTACAGAGTTGAGGTTCTCTGCAGGTTTGACATTAAGCATTGCTTTGTCGAAGATGGCCTGATAATTATCAGTCTGTTCAGGGAAGAAGTAAGAAGCAGTACAGATTTCGCCTTCTTCATTTTTGAAGTTATAGAAGAGTGCCTTTTCTCCTTCTTTTGGTTTTGCTCCGACTTCATCCATAATGGATTTGGTTGTAACGAATCCTGAAGTGAATCCCTTTTCGTTTTTTACGAACTGGGCTGGAATCAGGCGTGGTGCCGGGAGGCAGTATCCTGTTGCTGCATTGATTACAGGTTCTGCCTTGATCTGGCCATATGCATTTGGAAGGAAAGGTGCATTGTTGTTTTCAATGCCTGCTTTCATAACTTTTGCGTTATGGCGTGGAATCCAGTATCCGTTAAACTCTTTTTCGGAGACTGGTTCAGTAAAAGGATTTGTGCTCATTTAGAGTCCCCCTTATTTAGTGATGTTCAGAATTCAGGCTGGAGTCTTGCCCGTTTTCTGTAAAACCTACATAAAATATAATATATGTAAGTTATACAATAAATATAAAACAGTTTTCAAAAATAATCAATATTGTAATGTTTACATTTGTAATAAATAGATGTAATATTTAATTACATTATGAGTGCATTAATTAACGTAAAGGTTCCTTACAACATTGAGCTTGCATACACCCTTTATGCTAACGGTATGAATGTGACAAAGCCTGTACCGGACATGAAAGGAGAGTTTTGTACTCTCAGCTATCCTTCAGATTCGGTGATTGTGCTTTTCTACAAGTTCCATGATTTCCGCCGCTGCTGTGTTGTAACGGGATGGAATGAAGGCCTTGGGCTTGAGCCTGTGTGTCTTCCAGGGGTGGATGGAAAACTTTCCCTTCTCTATGAAACAAGGGGAAGAAAACTTGATGACATGAAAAGAATATTGTTTCTCCTGACCCGGGAAAATAAATATGAAATATACAGATTCAGTTATCTGTTCTGGTTTCATCTTATTGCTCTGATTGAGTGTTCGGGCGGAAAGAAATGGGAAGTGAAAAAATTATACAGAGATTATAAGAGGCAAAACGAAAATGAAAAATGAACCAACACAGCGAATTACCTACGCACAGAAATTCCTTCTTGACCTGGTTGAAAAAAGAGAACTCAGAAGCTGGTGTCTTGAGAATAATCTTGATCATCCGGCAGTTTACCGAATTGCAGTAGGAGAAAGAGTTCCTTCATACAAAATTATCTGTTCGATGGTTCATCTCATAGCTCCGGCCTACTGGGTATATTTCTCAGATGAAGAAATTCCTTATGAAGTAAAGACAGTTCCTCAGTGGGATGCATCGGTAAATCCAACATTCATCCTCAAGCATAAGAGAGACTATAAATATCTTGCAGAACGATATGAGATTCAGAGTTCAATCGCCCAGAACATTTTCGTCCATTACAGAACCAAGATGTCCATCGAGCATATGAGGATGTTTGCGAATGAAGCAGATCCGCTGGAGTTCTTTACCCTCGATGCTTCACTTACCGAGCCTTATGTTCCGGAGCGGGGAGACATCATAAGTCTCGCAACAAAGACTTGGATTGTTCTCAGCAAGAAGGATTTCAACTTAAGAAACAATACTGTGTTTGCAGTTGAAATCAATGAGAAAGGAAAAGGTCCTGAAATTAAAACTGAAACAGTTTCTGGAAATATTGATTTCCTTTCTGTGAATACTATTTCCTACTCACGTCTTCTTCCTGTATTCTTAGGAAAAACAGAGAAGCCAGTAGTAACATCAGTTACTAAGGAAATCGGATTGATTCTGAAATAATAAGGTTCTTAAGTTCTGTCTCGTTAAATGAGACACAGCCTGTTCTATACTTCAATAAGAACAGGAGGCTGTATGGGATTCCTTTTTTTCTGTTTTGTTATTTTTATTCTGGTAATGATTATAAAGGGCAGCTCGTCTGATTCCGGACCTACTCCACATTACAGGGTTTCTGATATCTCAGATATTGATGAAGCTCTGGACGATTACTGCTTTATGCATGACATAGACCGGGATGATATAGATGAAGTCAGTGTACTAAAGGCTGCGGATATATTTGATATTGATCCTTACGATATGGATGAAATGGATCTGATGTTTCTTGATGATGAGGGAGAACTTATCGAAGACC
>JAZQOB010000122.1:0-3568 GCA_045627625.1 Treponema sp. | reverse complement strand
TCCAGATGCAGAAATATCTACTACGGAAGGATTACTTGTAGACCAGGAATGTCCGTCCAAAATTGGAGAATCTGCATTTTTTACACTTACTGATACAGTTTTTGTGCTGCCTTCGCCGATTGAAACGACATTTGAACTTGTGGTGAGATATGTAAATCCCGCAAGTTCTTCTTCACTGTTTCCGACTACAACAAGAACCTGCTTGCTGATTTCAGTAGCAGTATTTGTAATTGTAATCTGAGCCTGACCTGAAGATACAGGTTTTACATAAGCAATACCAGTTGCTGTCTGAGCGGTAATTTTTGCAATCGCTTCATTATCAATTTCAAAAGTAAAGCCGGAAGGATTTGGTTCTTGAGAGTTTACAAGAACTGCCTGTAAAGTCTGTGTTGCACCATCTTTTAAGAAGGTGAGAACATCTGTTGCAGAAATATAAACCACACCAGTTGTTGCAGCTACAATATCTTCAGTATTTACAAATATATAGAAGATAATTGAGTTAATACTGTCTGGATAAGATGCAGTTACGGTAGTTACACCTTTACCATGGGCATAAATTGTTGCTGATGTTCCATTACCACGAACCTGAGCAATAGATTCATCTGTAGAAGTCCATTCGATACCTGAGAATCTTGATGTATCGAGATTAAAGGCTTTGATACTTACAGTTGAAGACTTTCCTACAGCATTAAATGTCACTGTGTTATTTGAAGTGGACATATAAACGCTTTCTTTGAGGATTGTATTTACTTCAGCCAGAGTTTCTCCAACGATTACAAGAACAGATTTAGAAACCTTTGTTGCTTTATGAGTAATTACAATTTCAGTATGGCCTTTACTTACTCCCTCAATGTATGCAGTTCCATTTGTAGACTGACTTGAAACTTTAGCGATTGATGAGTCTTTGCTTGTAAAAGTAAATCCCGAAGAATCTGGCGATGTCCAGTTGGTAAGAGTTGCAGTTAATTTCTTATCTTTATCACCCTTAACAATTGTAATCAAATCATCAGCCTTGATGTAAACAACAGATTCTGTTTCTTCCAAAACATATTCAGAACCAACTCGAACATAAATCTTTAATATGTTCTGACTGTCTTTATGTTTTACAGAAATTACGGCATCACCTTCAGATACTGCATTGATTGTGGCATTTGTTCCATTTCCAATAACTGTTGCAATGGCAGGATCACTGGATTCCCATTCGATGTTTGGATATTCACTGCTAGGAAGATGAACTGCTGTAACTGAAGCTACAGTTGATTTTCCTGAACCACTTAAAGAGATTACATTCTGTGCAGTTGTAAAATAAACTTCTGGTTCATAGGCAACAGCACCTTCTGGATATACAAGGATTTTAAAATCACATGTATAAGAATCAATTTTTGCAGTTAATGTAGTCTGACCAGACTTCAAGGCCTTGATTGAACATGACAATGGATTTGAAATGTTCTTTTCAATAGAAAGGATTGAAGAATCCCTTACAGACCATTGAATAGGTGAGAAGTCATAACTCTTTTTCATTCCGGTTTCTTCATCGTAAGTATCGAAACCAGCATGATTTACCATTACACTAGCTTTGTCACCAATCTGAAGATTGTAATAAAGTTTGTCCGAATAAAGAGCCTTCATTGAATTGAGTGTTTCAATATCATCGGCTGTCATTACGAGAACAGTTTTATCATTTTCAGATTTCTGATGAGAAATTGTGATGTTTGAAGTTGTGCATCCTGTTCCTTTTGTTGGTGCTGCAATGTTTGCTCTATCGCCTGCAGGAGAAACTGTAAGAACTGATTTGTCCCAATCCCACTTAATCTTCTGTTCATCTCCACTGGCTTTTGAACTTCCTTTAAGCTGAACAGTGTAGTCTTCATCATCTCCATTAAGGATTTTTACAAGACCTGGACCAACAAAATACAGAGGTTCTTCAAGAACAGCATCCTTTGAAAGAACTTTTACAAGAATTTCAGTTGGATAAACAATCTTTGGATGTGAAATTGTGATTACGGCTGTTCCTTCACACAATGGTTCAATAACTGCTGTTCCATAGGAATATGTAGCTGCTGCACTTCTTGCCGTGTGGAATACAGATCCGGTTGCAGTTTCAAGGTTTATTACTTTGCTGGAAGAACCATCTGCTGCAGAGCTTTTTACGCTCCACATAAAGCCTGATTCATCTCCATCTTCTCCACCTTTAAGAGAAATGTTGATTGTCTGTGATGCAGCACCAACTTTTGTCTTGATGTAGTTCTGGCTTGTTGTGATATAGCATGAAGCATCAATTGCGTCTTTGAGCTGACCATTTACAATAACGAGAACTTCTCTTGAGTATGCTGAACGATCATGGGAAATAATGAGTTTACAAGAACCATTTGCAATACCTTTCAATACTACCTGGTTTCCGATGCATGAAACGATTTCTGCGACATTGTAGTTATCGAGTCTGTATTCATAACCATCAATGCTGTAATCACCAGACTTGATATTGACGAGTTCACTTGTTACTGTCTGTTCTGTTGTTCCAGAAAGAGTAATAACTGTATTGTCTGGCTGAATGTAAACATTCTTAACAATTGTGATAACACGACAGAGAATATCAAGAGGATAAATTGCATCTGGATGAGTTATACGAACAGTACAGCTTCCAGAACGTTTTGGAGAAATAACTGCATTGTTTCCATTAGCATGAATTGCTACAGGTGATGTTTCATTATTTTCATTGATGATTTCCCAAGAGAACTGACTATCAAGGCTTGTATCTTTTCCATTTACAAGAGATACAGAAATTGACTTATCACCATCATCCTGGTTCATAGTAACAATGTTGTTTGAAGTTGTTATGTAACTGACTTTTGTTGCATCTTCAAATACATAGATTCCCATGTAATAAGGATATGTTGCTTTAGGATGAGTAATTTTAATTCTTGAGTAGCCTGCTTCTTTAGCTGTAATCATACAATACTGGCCGGTTGGCTGAATGTTAATTACAGAGGTATTATCAATTGACCAGTTGTATCCATCAATATCCGAAGCGTCTCCACCATAGAGAGAAACGAATACTTTTTCGGTTACTCCAGGGCTGGTCTGAAGAATTGAATAGTTAGAATAAATGTAAGGTTCAACAGAAGATTCATAAGTTTCTGCAAATCCTTTTACATAAATCATACATGCAGCATCGTAACCACCGTATGAACAACGTAATGTAGTCTGACCTTCTTTAAGCCCTTTGATTGTTACTCCCCAGTTCGAGGAAGTATCACATTCAATGATAGAAGAATCATAACTCCATTTGAGGTTAATCTCTTTCTGTAAATTAGATGGCTTAACAGAAACGGAAATGTATTCCATTGAACCAACTTGAGTTTCTAAGGAATTTTTACCCAAAGAGATTGATGAGATTTCTACTTTATTTGATTCTTCTGGATCCAGGCTGTTAAAGAAACTGCAGGATGCGAAAAGACTCCAAATAAGAGAGAGAAGGGTAGTTAGCCCGATAAGTTTGTTTTTCAAATTCATAGTACTCCACATTAGGCAGCCTGGACCTGCTGCCTGTTGCATTCATAGTGACTAA
>JAZQOB010000121.1:0-8682 GCA_045627625.1 Treponema sp. | reverse complement strand
AAAGGTGAAATCATCATTGCAACTGATGCTGACCGGGAAGGTGAAGTAATTGCACGTGAATGCCTGATGATGGAAGTCGGAGGCCAAGCGGTCTTAGGAAGACAAGCAACTATTGCAACTCCTTGGCTCACAGAACGACATGGCTACGATCCGACTTAAAGGTGAAATCATCATTGCAACTGATGCTGACCGGGAAGGTGAAGTAATTGCACGTGAATGCCTGATGATGGCAAAGATTACGGATAATTCAAGAATTCGTCGTTTCTGGGAATCCCAGGCTCTGACAGATGAAGTTATTCTTGAAGGATTAAGACGTGCAAAACCTCTTAAGGATTTTGACAGGCTTGCACTTCAGGGGTTCGCCCGTCAGAAGGCCGACTGGCTTTGCGGAATGAATTTCACAAGATATCTGGCCGTGAATGCAGACAGAACCTTCCGCGCAGGCCGTGTCCAGACGGCACTTCTTTCAGAAATAGAAAAGAGAAGTCATGCAATCAGAGATTTTAAAAGTAAAAAGTATTATGAGGGAAACTGTGTCTTAACTGATCCTTCAGGAAATACTGTCACTGCAGTATATGAAGATGAAAATGAGAACCGCAGGTTTGATTCTCCCTATGATCTTGATTTTCTGAAAAGAGAAGAGGGCAGGGCAGTACGCCTTAAAGAAATAGAAGCAAAAGAAATTCGGGAAAATCCGCCACAGCTTTATAACTTGAGCGGACTTCAAAAAGATGCCTTCCGTTATTTCGGATATTCCGCAGAAAAGACTCTCAGCATAGCCCAGAAACTATATGAAGAGTACAAGTGTACTTCGTATCCGAGAACCCCTTCGGTTGTAATGGGAGATGACAACGTAGAGCTTTGTAACATTACCTTTTCAAAGATGACCATGAGTTATCCTGAGTATATGGGGCTTCTTTCCCATGCCTTTATAAGCGGTGACAACAAAAGAATCTTTGACAGTTCACGCCTAGATTCTCACCATGCCCTGATTCCTCTTGAACCGGTTCCGGCCAATGCGACTTATGAGGAACAGAATGTTTATAACCTTATTCTCGAAAGATTTATGCTGGCATTTGCACCGGTGTCTGTTTATGAAAAGACATGTGTAAAGCTTGATGCCGGCGGAAATGTTTTGTGTCTGGAAGGAAAGAAGGTGACTGACAAAGGCTGGAAGGCATATATGCGATTCCTTCAGCAGTTTGAAAAGAAAGAAGAGTTTCAGGATATCAGTCTCTGTGACCTTAAGAACCTTATCCTCATGGAGGTGAACCCTCAGGAAAAGGAAACACGGGCACCGAAATTTTATAACGAGGCTTCTGTTATTGCCTTTATGGAAAATCCTTCTGGAAAAACAAGCGAAGGAGAAAAACTGACAGGGCTTGGAACTCCTGCAACACGTCATACATTTATTCCAAAACTTTTAAAGATTGAAGGAATAAAAGTAGATTCAAAGAAAAACATCAGCATCACGCCTAAGGGTGAAAAGCTTCTTGAGGCTGTAAGGGCTTCAAGGTTCTTTGGTATTGCAGATACAGAACGTACTACGTTATGGGAAAAGGAACTGGATTCAGATCCGGAAGGTTTTCTTAAGGATATTACAAAATATGTAAGTGAAAGTGTTTCGTAGGGACTTATGAAAGGACAGTTATGTCCGATTATAAATATAAGCAGACTGAAGTTTTATCCGGGAATCTTCCCCTCCCACCACCGGATAAATTATGAATCAGCCTGCTTTTTTTTTTAGTCTAGAGATATATGAGAGGGAGGTAGTCCTTTACATAGCTTTCAGGAAATTCGGACTCCGGCATCTTCTTGAATTTTGTGATATGTCTTGTTCCTCTTGTTTCAGGAGCCTTGCAGTATTTAAATAGTCCGAAAACTCTTCTGCATGCGGCAAACGGGAAGTTTTCCTCCGGTAAAATGCGTCTCTGCATTTCCCAAAGATAATGAAGGGTATCGATATCGGCTTGTGAGTTTGCCGGGTTAATCTGGTTCCAGGGTAATTTCTGTTCAATGCTTTTTTCAGTAACGGCATCCAGGTTCAGGTCTTCCAGAGCTTTATACATATAAAGTCTGTTACGAATGAGAAGATTGTTTACAGCTTCATGCCATCTTGGATTTTCCATGAACTGTTTGAATTTCTGTATGGACAACCCGGTCTTGTTTCTAGTAGCCATCTCGAAAACACCTATGTATGTCTGGATTGCAGAGCAGTCTTCAAACGTCTCAAGAGTTTCAATCTGGTCTTTAGTATCGAAGATGACTTTTGTGAAATATTCAGAAAGATCTGTGTAGAAGTCTCCGAGTTTTACATAGACATCACTTCCGCAGGCGGATTTTTCCATATCAAAGATTTCGTCCTGATATAATCCGCCTGCCTGGAAATTCAGTTTTCTGTAAGTTGTAAGATCAACTACAAATATGGTTTTGCATATCGGGTTGTTGAGAAACTCGTCTGAAGTTACATAGTATGAAAACTGGTTTATGAGTTTATCACGGAAAAGCTTAATGAGAATATGAAGCTGTTTTTCGAAGTTCAAAAAATTCTGTACGTCCTTCAGATTTTTTGTGTCATTCAGGTTATCTTCATCAATCCGCTGAACCTTAATGCCAGGAAGAATAAGGTCAATTATGTGAAGAACATCCTTAGGAACCGGAGTAAGTTCAAGGTTTATGCGGAACGAATAGAGGAGTTCATCGTATTCTCTGACAATGTTGATGTTTTCAGAGCAGCTTGTGAGTGAGGAAATTGAAACTTTAATGTCAGAAAGAAGGCTGAGATATTTCTGCACTGAAGGCAGTGCATTGTAGAACTGCTGCTCAGCTCGTAATGTTTTCTGCTTTCTGTGACGGTTTTTGTAGTCTTCTTTTTCTTTTTCAATACGGTAGAAACCCTGGTTGATTTCAAGAAGCAGGTCCAGGACTTTTACCAGATAATAGGCAACGCTGAGGATTTCTGAGTATTTAAGCTGCAGAAAAGGTTTTGTCGAGTATTTGAAGCAGAGTTCATCAAGGCTGTATGAGGTTACTTCATACTTCTCCCGTCGCTCACGGTTTGTAAGCTCTGCCGAGTTATATTTGCTTTGTTTTGATTCGAAAACGGGTTCCTTGTCTCCAAGTTCCTTGCGTTCCTTTGAGGGAATATCGGTGTGAATATTGAGGAACTGGTTCTGACAGAACATCAGTCCGTCAGAAAGAATTTTAATGTCAGCCATACTCTGTTTCATCTGTACCTCCTTTTCCCACCAATGAAACGGATTTTCCGTTATCGGATTGATTATAGAATTTGAGGTGTATCAACAAGTGATACAGCCTTAAAAATTATTTTCAGCAGTCATACCATGCTGCTGCTGTCTCATCTGCAATCTGGATCAGAATCACAAGAGGATTCTGAAGGAATACTGAAAAGTTCTTGCTTTCCATTGGTGCAAGATCCGAAAAGCCCATATGGCGGCTAACGGCTTCAATTACATATCTTCGTCTGATCAGCGAAGGCATGCATTCTAGAAGCCGGAGAACTGATTCGTTTCCGTGGCCCAGGTTTCTGTTTTCATAGCGGCAGGTAAAATACTCTGACTTAGTCCAGTTTCCGTTTTCGTCCTTAACGTTGCGGAACTCGGTATTGTAAAGTCCTGCCTTGCAGAAATCATGAGTTATGCAGGCTATGAAGATATCTTCTGCAGTTACCGGATAATCATTTTCTTCACCCTTGCATTCGTCATAGTTTCCAAGGATTGGAAGGGCAAGTTTTAATGCCTGAACAGTTACCAGCAGAGAGTGGTCAGCAAGACCGCCTTTATAATTTCCGTGGAAACATGTAGAAGCCGGTGAAGTGAAGAATTCATTTTCCTTCATCCAGTTTTTGAGAGCTTCAGCTTCTTCTTTGTTACTGATAATATAATCAGCCATTTTCAAAACGGCAGTTTCTGTGTCTTCTTTCTCATTGAAAATTTTGATCAGATCCTGTGTCTGATTTTTAAGTGATGTTTTTTCGTTATCTGTCATATGCCTATAATATAAAGGTGGTCATGTCTCATATAACGCTATAGGTGATATTTATTTCTATTTTTAAGTGAATGATTTTTATTTTTTTTTAAAAGGTCGCTTTTAAAACGACCTGAAGATTTAAAAAGTTCATTATAATATTGTTGTTAAGGGGATAGATTCATAAGTTTCGTTGATGCATAACTCTTTAACACTGCATTTGCAAAATTTCCTAAAATATTTTGAATCTGCATCGTTATTTGAGACACCACCCTTTGTATATTACTGTCATAAACATTAAAAGCATGGAGGCTTTGATTTATGACAGATTCAAATGTTGTTTCAATTATTGGTCGCTTGACAGGCGATTGTGAAATCTCTAAAGGTACAAACGGCAACATGTACGGCCGTTTTTCAATTGCAGTAAACCGCTCATATCTTGCAGGCGGTGACTGGCATGATGAAACCAGTTTCTTTGACTGCTGTATGTTTGGAGATATCTGCGGTGTAAAAGGACCTTATCTGCAGAAAGGAAAAAGAGTTTCTGTGGTAGGCTCTTTACGTCAGTCACGCTGGGAGAAAGACGGAAAGAAATTTTCAAAGGTTGAAATACTTGTAAACCAGATTCAGTTCCTTGATGTGCAGTCTGCTGCACGTCCTGCAGGACAGCCGGCACAGGCTTCTTCAGAAGGAGCTGCTCCAGTTCCACCAGTTTCTCCTGATGCAGCCCCACAGGAAGGGTTCGCTGAAAACGGATTTACGGAAGATATTCCGTTTTGAAATAAATGAAGCTGCATCATGATTTCTGTTTTTCAATAAACAGGTTTATAATTATTGATGCAGCTAACGGGTTTCCCCACGTAAAATATAACAAAAAAAGAGGTGCAAAATGGCAGACGAAGCAAAAGGTTTTAATGCTTTCTTTTATGAAGTTCTTTCTGATATGGAAGATTTGGCTAGAAACACAATTGATGAACCGGAAAATGACGATGACAGAACGATTCTTGCTTTCTGTAAAAAGGTGACCGATGCACTTTCGAAGATGGACCATAATGTTTCATTCATGGACAATCTTCTTGATTTTGTTACAGGACTTAATCCTGATGAAGAAGATATTTTGTTTTGGGATCTGGCTGTCAACATGTATGAATCCTGGACAGATCTTCTTAACGATGACACTATGATTCAGTCTGCTGAAGAAAGAATGGAAGCCCATTCTTTGATAATGGCAAGTGAACTGATTATTCGAAATCTTGATGATATCCTTGGTTATGGATATTTTGATGAGGATGACGACGGGGAACCTGTTGAAGAAGAAAATACAGAGAACTAGAATCCAAGATTCTGCTGATAATTAAAGACAATCCACTTCTGTGAACGCTTTGCCTTAAGCAGAAGTGATTTTGCGCTCTGTCTTGTGTATCCGTATTTGATAAGTTTATTTATAGCCTGATCCTGGGAATATCCGGACGCATTACCGTATGTTGTTCCTGTTGTATAGCATAATTCGTTTGTAAAAAGCCCGGTTGTCATAAAGAATAATTTCTGGATTGTGGGCATTGGACCAAGATCTAATTCAAGCTGCATAATTAAAATATCGGACTCATAAAATAAGAACTTAGTAAAAATATTTATATTGCTGTATCGCTATATGAGACACCCCCTGTAATAAAATGTAGTCATAATGCAGGAGGTACACATGAAAGAACGTGATTTACAGTTTGTTCAGGATCAGATTAAATACACATTCAGGAACATAAGTCTCTTAAACCAGGCGTTTACCAGAATTACAAATGATAACGTCAATACATCCATTCATAATGACATGCTGGAATTCTATGGTGACAAGATTCTCGGCTTTATTCTTGCAAAGAAGTTCTGTTCTGAAAATTCAAGATTATCATTGAAGGGAAATTTCCTTTCTGAAATGACAGCAGGCATGCTCAGTGAGGAATATGTAAAGTATTCAAGAAATGACTATCTGGCTGAGAGAATTGAAAAACTTGGTTTTAGAAGCGTTTACTTAAGAAATCTGCATCATAATCATAATTTTAAGAGTGTAAATATAAAGGCTGAAGGAGATCTCTTCGAAGCAATTCTTGGTGTCATAGCCGTTGACAGTAACTGGGACTGTGAGGTTCTGGATAAAGTGATTGAAAGAATGATCATTGAAAATCTTTCGGAGGACTGTTCAAAAGAGGACTTAACTGAGTTTGCTCAGAATAATAACCTTGGAAATGTTGAGTTCTCTGAAAAGGAGACAGGAAAAGCCGTAAGTTTTACAGTTCGCTTTTCAAACCTTTCGAAGGAGTTTACTGCTGTTTCTAAGAAGGCTTCAGAAGCAGAAAGCAGTGCATGTCGTAAGGCAGTGAATTTTTTTGAATATGTGATTTCAGGAGTATGGCCTGAAGGAAAAAATTACAAAGTAAAACTTGCTGCTCTTTCTGATTTAAGAATCATTCCATCTCCAGAATATGTCAATTCTGTTCAGGAAAAGGACGGCCGTGAATGCTGGATCACAACCTGTCACGTTGAAGGTTTTGAAGATACTGTCGGCATGGATTTTGACTTTGATGTATCTGAAAGAATGGCTGCAGAAAACATGCTGAAATCCATCTTTGACATAACTCCAAAAGAACTTCCTGAAACAGAAACTGAAATGGATGAAGTTGATGATGTCTATTATGAGGAAGAGGAGAGTTCAGAACCGGAACTCAATTATATCAGTCAGCTTTATCTCAAGGTTGATAAGAATGAGATCAGTCTTCCGGAATTTTCTTTTGAAACCATAGACGGAATCATTACATGCAAGGCTTTAATCGACGGGGACACATATATGGCCCAGAACGAAACCCGTCAGTCTGCAAAGAAAGATGTCTGCAAGCAGATCCTTGATGAGTTTAATAATTCGTACAGTCAGTATTTTGTTTAGAAATTGGAAACAAATTCGTAAGGCTGAATCCTATAATATATAAGGAGGACTTATGGCAGATAAGATTGGAGGTATCCGCAGGGTATCGTTTACATCAGGTCGGGTAGAAAAAGTCCGGAACTATACGGCAAAGGAACGTGCTGAAAAGCTCAAGGAAATAGATATGGCTGCTGCAGAACGGGCTGAGGTTCGGGAGTATCTTTCCAGATATCCGAATCCCGATCATTTAAGCTTTGCAGAACTTCTGGAACTTGCAATTCATGGGAAAACGGTCACAGATAATGACCTTGATTATATTCTTGATATTGGAAAACCGGTAACTGAAGAACCCGGTTATACAGTAACTATTGGAGGACATGATGGAAAATAAGATTTCATTAAAGAAACTATTAAGTACGATAGCAGTTGTAGTTTTAGCTGCAATGCTTTTTATTCCTTTTTCAAGTGTGGTGAATGAAGTGTTGTTTGGAATTGAGTCTGTATTTGCACTTGCGATTCTGATTTATTCATTTATCAAAAACCATAAGGTATTGCCAGTTCTGGTTACGATTTTCTCTCTGCTTTCACTGGTTGTGGCTCTGAGTTTTACGAGAGCAGCTCTAACCGGTTATGAATCTGAAATTCAGATTCCTGTTGTAGAGTTTTTTGCCGGTGTTCTTGGCGGGAACGATGCAGCTGTAGGTTTTGTGATTGCTGTAATTCTGCTTGTGGTACAGATTATCGTTGTAACAAAGGGCTCTTCCCGTGTCACTGAGGTTGCTGCCAGATTCGCCTTGGATAACATGAACCAGAAGCTATTTGACGTCGATAACAACCTTTCTGAGGCAAAACTGACTGAAGAAGAAGCTGAAAAGCAGAAAGAAGCCATCTGTAATGAAGTTGATTATTATGCAAGTCTTGAGGGTTCTTCGAAATTCCTTAATGGAGTCACAAAGGCTACAGTTTTCGTAATCCTTGTTAATCTCCTTGGCGGTTTTCTGCTGCTCTGGGGGAAGCTGGGAACACCGGTTGTTGATTCTTTGATGTCTGTTGCAAGAATTACTACCGGCAACATGGTTGTGTTCCTGCTTCCTGTTTTGGTTGTCAGTTTTGCCTTAGGAATTTCAGCTACAAGAGATAAGAAATAAGGTTGAAATGAATATTAATTTCGAATGAAAAGGAAATATTATGGGACAGTTTTATAACATCAAATGTAAGAAGTGTGGTTGTGAAGAAGGATACGATGTGGGAAGAGGTTTTATTCCTCTTGAACCTGGTGCCTTTGAAGAAATAATGAGTCGTGAAGAATATGAACCCTTAAGATCATTTGTAAAGGGACCAGAAGATCTTAAAGACAGCTGCTATAAGATTTTTTATTGCAAAGATTGTAAGACTCTTGAAAATGACTTGTATTTTAGGCTCGTTAATAATCCTTCGTTCAAGTTCAGACATAATTGTTCAAAGTGTGGAAAGATTACGAAAGGTATGCTTGATATTAATGACCTTGTTACAAAAGAAATGATTGTAAATTGTCGAAAATGTGGAGCTGAAGATATTGTAGATGCAGACATTCTTCCATGTTTTTGGGATTAATTTTTTAAAAAGTTCTGCAGTTCTTTTCCTTAAGGGAAATGAGCTTCAAAGTATTGCATCGTGGCGGTTTTTTCAGATTATTAAATTTTCTAATTTTAACCGCAATTTACATTGAATTTGCGGTTAAATAAGGTTATAATTAGGTTATGAACAAGCTTGCAGATTTAGAAGAAAAAATTTCCTCATTACCG
>JAZQOB010000120.1:0-12363 GCA_045627625.1 Treponema sp. | reverse complement strand
GAACTTGGAAAGAAGGCTGCTGCCGCTCAGACTGGTTCTACAATCTTTGCAGTAAAACCTGGTGACGGTTCTGCTCGTGAACAGGCTGCTTCTTGTCAGCGTGTACTTGGCGCTTCTGCAAACATTGCTAATGAATATGCTACAAAACGCTATAGATCAAACCTTATCAACTGGGGTATGTTACCATTCCTTTACAAAGACGGAGACAAAAATCTTCCATTTGCAAATGATGACTATGTATTCATCCCTGGTGTAAAGAAAATGATTGCTGAAAAACTTCCTTCAATTACAGCATATGCAGTAAAGAAAGATGGAACAGTAAATCAGTTTGAACTTTCAGTTGGGGAACTGACTGACGACGAAAGAAAAATCATCCTCGCTGGATGTTTGATTAATTTCTACCGTGACTAGAATTTAAAATCAGATAGAATATTTTAAGAGCAGGTGTGCACAGTGTTTTTTGTGTACACCTGTTTTTTTTATTTTCCAAAAACTTTTATAAAGATTTATTAGTTTTTTATTTTGTATGTTATAATAAAAAAAGGAGTTTATATGGGTTGCGGTAGAGCTATAATATGTTTACTTTTTCCCCCATTCGCAGTTTTAGATAAAGGATGCGGGGCATTGATTATTACAATTGTTCTTACTTGTGTTGGCTGGGTTCCAGGTGTCATTGCTGCTATTATTTTTAATAACGATAAAAACTAAAATGAAAAAAATTGCATTAATTATAATTAATTTAATTTTATGTTCGATTCTTTCTGCTCAGGTGGTAAATCTCCAGTATTTTCCAAAAGATAATGAAATTGATATTCAATATGAAAAAGAATCAAAAAATGCAAAGACTATATCTGAACTGGATGCTGTGACTGTAAAATATCTTGAAATCTGGGACAAGCAGATGAACAATGAAATGAATCGATTGATAGATTTGTTACCTGCCCAAAAGGAAGAAATTGAAGAAAACCATGCTTTATGGCTTAACTTAAAAAAAGAAGATAATCTTTTTATCAATAGAAATCTGAATTTAAATAAAGTTGGAAAACAGCCTCTTGTTGAATATAAAATTGAAATGATGAAGCTTTATCGTGAAAGAGCTGTTTATTATTTCTGTCTCTATTATTCAATTAAGGAACAGATGGAAAAAAACTTTTCATATAAAGAAAAACGGGAACTTGCAAAAGATAATGCTTCTAATCCGAATGTAGAGTATTTGTGGTTTAAAGATTTAGGACAGATTAAGGCTAATCCAAAGGATAATAAAAATACAGTTATTTATGTTACTGTATATCTGGCATTTGATGAACAGAATATCGAAGTAATTTCTTTAGTTGATAAAAATAAAAATAAAATACGAAAACTCATTCAGGAATACATAAGTTCTAAAACTACAGATAATTTGAAAAATGTTTATTATGAAGAGGTAATGATACAGGAACTTAAAGATATTATAAATGAAAAACTTTTTGATTCTGAAATCATTGAAACTGTTTATTTTGATGAACTTGATATTGTTGAAAAAATTTCAGATTCATATTATTAGAGTTTGCGTTAAATTCAGGTGATTTTATTATGAAAAAACTTATTTTTGTTTTACTTATCAGTTCTCTTTTGATTTCTTGTTCTGGTAAAAAAGTTTCGGAAGAGGTTAAGAACGAACCTTCTGTTTCTGTTGAAATTGAAAACAAGGATATTGAACAGATTTTTTCTGAAGAAGCAGAGGGGCCTGGTGAAGTTTATTCTAAAACAGAATATAAATATCCTTCACTTACAAAAGATTTTATTCTGTCTAACGAAGTTTATCCTATTCCTGAAAATTACAAAGAGCTTTTTGGTGAAAATCTGATTTTTAATCAGTTACCAAATGTTTATGTTTTGGGTATTTCTCCAGATGGAAAAATTGCCTGGTGTGAAAATCGCTTCATCGATGGAAAAGGTTCATATAATTTTAAGCTTTCTATTATTGATTTAGTTTCCGATGAAGTTCTTGAAACTTTTGAACTTGAACTGGATGACGGAAATGATGAACTTAGCATGATAAAAGCCTTTATTGATGAAAAATCTGAGGAAGTTCTTAAGGCTTTTACACAATATAATATTCAATCAGTAAAAACAGAAGTTTTGGCTTTTCCTGCAGAAATTGGAGATTCAACTTACAATGCAAATTTAACTGTAAAAGATACAGGCAAACTTCTTTACGATTTTCTAAAGCTTACAGATGTAACTTGTAGCATAGAAAAATCTGGAGCAGGAAAAAAGACTGTCTCTTCTCAAAAAGAAGTTGCAGTTGAAGATGCAATTATTGGTGGTTATATTAAAAGTCCTTTTGAAGACAGAATTGCAGTAATCATTACCGAAGCCCATTATGGTTTTGAAGGTTTTGATACTTATTTTACAATCAGTGGCTGTGATTTGACAAAAAATTTTAAATAGCTCTGAAATCCTACCCAATAGAAAATTGAAACGAATTAAGGTAATATATTATAAAAACGAGGGTTTAATATGAAAAAATATTTACTTGTATTAATTGCATTGATGTTTTGTGGTACTGTATTTTGTGCTGAAGCTGGCAGTAAAATTACTGCTCCTGAAGAAAATAAAGCTGTAATCACTGATGTACAGACAATTACCACTGATATGGCTGAATTAACAAAGCATTTTAATAAAAATAAAAAACAGATTGCACAGTTAGTTGCACCTCTTCCATTTAATGACAGACTTGTGGTTTACAACAATCTTGAAAAACCAACTATTGCTACTGCTGGTATTTCATCTATTATTTCCATCAAAGAAAAAGAAACTATTGATACAATAAATTTTGCCTGTCTTTGTGTTGGAGTTCCTTCTTTTGTAATCAGTTCTGGACTTGGCATTGTAATTATGACTGAATTAATTGGAACACAGATTTCTGGAAAAGAACCAAAAGGCTCTCTCGTTCCTGTAACTGTTGCTGCATGTATTTCAACTGCCATAACCTGGACCTGTGCCTTTACCTTCTTAGGTACTGTAATTTATCCTTTGGTAAAAAATGGTAAAAATGTAAATTACAATAAGCGTCTTGCAAAATCTTTAGGCCTTTCTGCAAATATCGAAGGTATTTCTTTTGATTTGCTTCTTGATCCTGAAAAAAAATCTTACGGCCTGGTAACTGCAATATCCTTAAAATAGTATTGGAGCAAATATGACCATTAATACTCAACAGTTATATTTTATTTTAGATAATACTCCTTCAGAACAAAATATTATGCTTGTGGGAAAGCATGGTATTGGTAAATCCAGAATTCTTGAAGATTATTTTTCTAAAAAGGGTGAAAAGGTTGTTACTTTGTTTTTAGGACAAATGAGTGACCCTGGAGACCTTATTGGTTTGCCTGAAAAAAATATTGAAACTGGTAAAACAGACTTTATGTTGCCTTACTGGTTTCCTGTTGATAATACTCCTGTTGTTTTATTTTTGGATGAATTAAATCGTGCTCGTCCGGAAGTTTTGCAAACTATTATGGATTTGACTTTGAACCGTAAACTTGCAGGAAAATCTCTTCCAAAGGGTAGCCGCATTATTTCTGCAGTTAATAACGGAAATGAATATCAGTTAACAGATTTGGATCCTGCTTTGGTTTCCCGATTCAACATTTATGAATTTGAACCTTCTATTGAAGACTGGATTAATTGGGCTGAAGAAACTGGAATTGATTCAAGAATTATTTCATTTATTTCTGAAAATCCTGAATATCTGGACAGTAATGGAATGAATTCTGAAACCGACAGTCTTGAACGCACCCCTGACCGTCGCAGCTGGGAAAGAACCTCTCAAGTGATTAAAGTTTTTCCTAATTTGACTGATATCCATAAGCCAATGGTAAGTGGAATAATTGGAAACCGGGCTGCCAGTTTATTTTTTAAGCATGCATCTGTTGATTCAAAAGAAATCCCTGCTTCCCAGATTCTTCTTGGAGATTTTGAAGAAA
Organism: Treponema sp.; assembly: GCA_045627625.1. Classification (GTDB taxonomy): domain Bacteria; phylum Spirochaetota; class Spirochaetia; order Treponematales; family Treponemataceae; genus Treponema_D. The sequence continues at coordinate 8,395 of JAZQOB010000120.1, read as the reverse complement.
CAAAAAAGATGTTGAATCTGATGACTGTGTCTCAGTTTACTCAGATAAATAAAAGACTTTTTCAGTTTATTGAAACAAAATGCTATGAAGATTCAAAAAGCGAAACTGTTTCTGGGAATCTTTATAAATATTATAATTATCTGGATGAAAATGGTATGAGGGAAGTAAAATCCCATTTTGTTTCTCTTTGTTCGTCTACCATGTATCCTGAAACCCTTAATTTTATTTCGGCGAATTGTTTTGACCAGTTATACAAAGATATTCTTAATTTCGTAAAAGAATCATAAAAAAATGCTGCCTGCATTTAAGCTGGCAGCATTTTTTTATAGGAACTGATCCTGTAAAATTATTTTTCTAGAGTTCGAATTTCTTTAATTCTTCTGTAATTGTTTTTACAGACTGTTTGTTCTGTTCAGTTTTACTCTGAACTGTCTGGAAAGAATTAGAGAATTCTCTAATAACTGTTTCTGATTCAGCCATTGAAATATTAACTTTTTCTGAAAGTTCTACAATGTCATCAATTCCGTTTTTAATTTCTTCTGTATACTGAGCCTGATTTTTTATCAGTTCGTTTACTTCTGAAATCTGATGGAAAATATCGTTTGTACTTGAAAGAACATTGTTTGCACCCTGTGTCTGATCAGAAACTGTTCTTGAAATTTCATCAACAAGATTTGTCTGTTCTTTAATTCCATAACTGATTTTATCAAAAGAGTCACTTGTATCATTCATGTGGTTAGTACCAATATTCATGGCTTCGCTAACTTCATTAATAATATCAGCAATATCTTTTGCAGATTTCTGTGTAGAAATCGAAAGCTTACGAATTTCATCAGCAACAACCGAGAATCCTTTTCCTGCTTCGCCTGCGTGAGCCGCTTCAATTGCAGCATTCATGGCAAGAAGGTTAGTTTGAGTTGCAACTTTCTGAATTGCACCAATCATTTCTGTCATCTTCTGTGATTTTTCGCTGATAGAATTAATTGCAGCCTGAGTTTTTGCTACCTTATCGTTACCTTCAAATGAGCGCTGTGAAAGTTCGTTTGAAAGATTCTGAGCTTTTGCAATCAATTCACCAATAGAAGAGAAATTGTTTACCAGTTCTGAAATAGATTCAGCATTCTGTTCTTCAGCTTTAGACTGAGCTTCCATGAAGGAACTTACTTTTCCTGCTTCTTCATTCAATTTAGCAATATTCTCTTTTGCAGATTCAAGAAGAACATCTTTTTTGCGGTTTTCTTCATTCATATTTTCAAAAGAAGCAATGATATGAGAAATACCAGATGAAGATGATTCTGTAACCGAAGAAAGTTCATCTGCATCGCTGTCTACAACAAGATTTTCATTTTTAAGTTTTGTAAGAGAATCCTGGAGAAAATCCATAAGCTGGTTCATTTCACTCATTACAACACCAAAGTCATCAAGAGCACCAATATAAAGTCTTCTCTTAAGATTTCCACCAACTCTAAGTTTTTCAATCTGTTTAATTGTGATTGCAAAACGAACTTTCAACTGACTTAAAAGCATAAGCATCAATGGAAGTGTAATGATGATTGCTTCAATTAAAGAAACCAATGCTTTTTTAAGGAACATAGTCTTATCCCAGTCATTTCTAACTGCGGCATATCCTGAACAGAAAAGATGCCATCCAACAAGAGCAATGATACAAAGAACTGTTTTTCCTAATACAAAAGAAAAGTTTGAAGTCTTGATATTTTCTGTTGAAGTGATTTTAAGTTTTGTAAGTTCTCTACGAATCATGGAATTAAAACAGGTAACTGAATACTGAACTGCAATAAGACCGTATACAAGAATAAGTACAATAATAATTGCAAGGTCCATCATATCGTAATGGAGCTTGCCTAAAGCTGTTTTAATTACAATAGTTGTTCCGTTTCCAAGAAGATAACCAATAAGAATTGAAATTTCAGAAAGAATATTTACCTTCTTAAGAATTTTTCTTGTCTGAATTTTTTCATCTTCTGTTAAATCTCTTGTTTTTGATTCTTTTAAAGCCTTTAATGCTGGCTTCATCATAAAGAAAGTAATAACTGAAATAATAATAAAAATTCCTGCAGCAGGACCTAAAGATGCACCAATACTAGAAAACCAGTCGCCCCAGGTTGAACCTTTAATCTGGGTTACCTGAAAAGATGATAACAATGGAACCCCAACCATAGTTGAAATTCCAAAGTAGAGCATAAACTGCTGAAAAAGATTCATCGAAAATCTCCTATATAAAGTATCAATATATATTCAATATATACATTATAATATGAATAGAAATTAAATACAAACTAAATTATAATAAGAGAATAATGCTAGAAAAGATTTTTAAAGATATAAAAAATAACTGGTTTTATTCCGAACCTTTGTTTTTTTCTGTTTTATGTACTCATGTTATTTTACCAAATCAGAATCTTTCCGTTCCAATGAGAAGCGGTAAAAACCGTATTGAATATTCTCCTTTATTACTTGAAAAATTAAACGAAAAACAGATTGAAGAATATCTTAAAATCGAAATGCTGCGAATTCTTCTTCTTCATCCTTATCAAAGACAACCCTATAACGCAAAAAAGGGTGTACTCTTTCTTGCAAGTGATGTAACAATTAATCATTTTTATAAGACTCAGGTTCCTGGTGTTGAATTAGCTGGTGTTGAGTTTTTGAAAGTTCATGCTTCAAGAATGGTAAATCTTGAATATCCACTGGGCGAAAAATGGGCAGAAACTGAAGAATTAAAATTTTTTCAAAAAAATCTTTCGGTAGACAAAAAAACTGGAAATCTTAATACAATTGATGATTTGACTTTTGAGGAATGGTACAAAAAAGTCCTTTTTTTAATTAAAGAAACTTCTTTGTCGGCATCAGAAACTGTGGGAATGGGAATTTCTTCCGAAGCCTTTAATCAGGATTGGGAAGAAGCTTCGGAATTGTGGGAAGAAGACGAAGCTGCTGCAGAAGAGATTCAGGAAAATATAAATAAAGCAGAAATTGATCAGGGCTGGGGAGGACTAGGAGGAAATCTTCAGAGGGAAGTTCGGGATCAGTGCGATTTTTCTTTTGATTACAGGCGGGCATTGACTCAGTTTCGTCAGAGTATTGTTTCTGCTTCGAGAAAACTTACAAGAATGCGTCCAAGCCGCCGCTATGGATTTAAGGCAATGGGAAGTCGTTATGAACGGAAAGCAAATGTTCTTATTGCAGTTGATGTAAGTGGTTCTATTACTGATGATAGTTTTGCGCATTTCTACCATGCAATTAAAAACTTCTTTTTCCTGGGAATTATTGAAAACATTGATTTAATCTTTTTTGATGTAAATCTAAAGAATACCAAAGCTGTTAAATTTTCAAAAAATGTAAATTTAAAGGATATTCAGGGCAGGGGTGGAACAAGTTTTCAACCTGCAATTGATTTTTTTGATGAACATTGTGCCGAATACAGCGGATTAATAATTTTTACAGATGGGCAGGGAGATATTCCTAAAATGCCAGCTGGTTCTAAAAACATTCTGTGGATTTTGGACAGCAGACTTGCCTTTGAAAAATCAAAAGGCTGGATTTCATCTTTAAATGGAAACAAGGCAACTTATTTGCCATTCTAATAAATAAAGGAGCGTAAAATAAATGGATTATTTGTATGCACTTCAATGCTGTCGGGAAATGTCTCCTGAAGCAATTAATTTAATCTTTGTTTTTATTTCTGAAGTATTGCTCAAGCTTTTTATGGTTTATGCAGCAATTACTTACTGGTGTTTCAATAAATCTGATGGAGCAACAATTTTATTGGGATATACTTCTACTTATCAGTTAAATCAGATTATAAAAAATACAGCCTGTGTTTACCGTCCATGGATCCGTGATTCAAGACTTCATGTAGCAAAACTTGCACAAAAGTCTGCAACTGGTTATTCCTTCCCAAGCGGGCATACTATTACTGCAGGAACTTTGTACGGCGGCTTTGCTGTAATTCATAAAAATAAAAAATGGTTTGTTGCCTTAATGAGCTTCCTTATTCTGCTGACTGCTTTTTCCCGAAACTGGCTTGGAGCTCACACAATGGCCGATGTTCTTGTGGCTATTATTGAAGCCGCTTTCATGATTATTGTTATGAATATAATCAAGCTGTTTTTGTATAAACATCCTGATAAAGATACAATTTTTATGATTGCTGGAATTATTTCTGCTGTTTTAATTATTCTTTTCCTGCAGTTTAAAAAATATCCAATGGATTATGATGCAGAAGGAAAACTTCTTGTTGATCCTTATTATATGCTTTCGGATTGTTATACAGCTCTTGGAATGTTTACTGGAAGTCTGATTGGATGGTGGCTTGAACGACATTTTGTTAAATTTTCAACTGAAGTTTCTGCTAAGGAAAAATGGCTTCGTTCAATAATTGGAGCAGCTTTATTTGGAGTTTTATATCTTGGTTTAAGTTTTATTCTTTCAAAACTGGATAAAAATTTAAGTCATCTTATTAAATTCTTCCTGCTTTTCTTTGTGATTATGTATGTTTATCCTTTGATATTTAAGTTGTTTTCAAATAAGAAAAGAGATGAAAAATAATTAAATAAGCATTAGAATAATTATAGGAGTTTATATGAAAAAACTATTTTTAATTTTATGTGCAGCTTTATTGTCTGCTTCCTTGTTCGCTGGTCCTAATTCCTTTGTAAAGATTACAAACAGGGATGTTGGAGATTCTTATTATGCTTATAATACAACTTCTCCAAATTTAGATGAACATATTCAGTTTACCGGTTCTGTTTCTTCAGACTGTGTTTCTATCAGAGTAATCTGGGGACATGGTAGCGAAGAAGTAATTAATCAGTATCTTTTAAACGGAAAGAAAGTTCCAGGAGAAAAAGTTGATGACTGGACTCTTTCAAAATATGTTAAAGGCAGCAGAGAATTTTTATTCAATGTAAACGGAACTCTTTCAAATCTTGACTGGGGTACAAACTACTATCGTGTAATTGCAAAATTTGCTGACGGAACCTACAAAACTTATACAACTGTTTTCTATTTGCATCAGGGTGGAATGGCAGAAAAAGGTAAACCTGTGATTTATTTGTACCCACAGAAAACACAGACAGTTAAAGTTGAAGTAAAACCTGAAGGCGGACTTACAGTTTCTGATCCAGATTACAAAAATGGATGGAAAGTAAAAGCAACTCCAGAAGGTGTTATTACAGATTTGAAGACTAAAAAAGAATATCCATATTTGTTCTGGGAAAGCAAAGACAAAGATACAGAAATTGATATGTCTAAAGGTTTCGTAACTCCAGTAAAAGACCTGGAAAAATTCTTTACAGAAAAGCTTACAGCATTAGGCTTAAACGAAAAAGAAATTGCTGATTTCAATGAATTCTGGATTCCATCAATTGAAGCAGAAGGTAAAAAATATGTATTCATTACTTTCTATGATCAGGCTCGTATTGATGCAGAAGCTCCTCTTACTGTAAAACCAGCTCCTGATTCAGTAATTCGTGTTTATTTTGATCACAAAACACTTGATAAACCTGTAAAAGTTGAACCACAGGAATTGACTGCAAACGAAAGAAAAGGCTTTGCAGTTGTTGAATGGGGTGGACGACTTTACAAATGATTTTAGTTAATAAAATCAAAGCTGCTGCTGGAAAAATGTTTTTTCTGGCAGCAGTTTTTATTTATACTTTTCTATTTTTTAGTTGCAGTAAAAGCCCTGTTGCTCCTCTGGTAAAATATCTTTATCCAGGGGATGTGCAGATGTGGAAACATATTTATTCTAATTCAGATGCTTATGTAATTCCCAAAGCTTTTCCTGATGCAATTATTCTTCCTCACCATGATATAACTGCTTCCCAGCAAAATAGTTTTTACAAGGCACTTTCTGAACAAGGACAACCTTCTGTTATTATAGTTGTCGCTCCAGATCATTTTGAAGTTGGGAAAAAGCAGATTGTAATTCCTGAAAATACCATCTTTGATGCTCCTGAAGGCCTTTTAGAAGTGGCGGATTTGCAGAAAAAACTTCAGGAAAATAAATTAATCGGCAAATATGTAGAGCAGACTGATGAGCCTTGGGAAATGGAACATGGAATCTTTATTCATACTCCCTTCTTAAAACATTATTTTCCCCAGGCTGAGTTTTTTCCTATTCTTGTAAAATCTTTTTCCAAGGATGAAGAATTTGAAATCTACGAAAATCTTGCAAACGTACTGAATGAAATTTTACCAGAAGAGTCTCTTGTAATAGCTTCTGTTGATTTTTCTCATTATCAGATTCCTCGTATGACTGAATTGCATGATTATGTATCTATGAATACCATTCAGTTGGGTGAAGATTTAAAACATATTGAAGTAGACAGTCCTGAAAGTCTTACTGTTGCTTCTGTATTTGCACATCTTCGTGGGGCTGATGAAAAGGTTCTGATAGACCGTACCTGTACTTATGACTATATTCCAGATGATTTTGTTGTTTCGACTTCTCATCAGTACTGGACTTTTTATAAAAAAGAACATCTTCCTTTAATACACACTTACGAAGAAGAAGTTCAGGAAACTCAGCAGCGATATTCTAAAATTGATACTTCCAGGAAGAATCATACAATTTTGATCGGTGGAAGTGGAACTTTAGGTGCTGGAGTCAGATATTCCTGGGATTGGGACAGATATCAAGAAAGCAAAGACCCTGTAGAACAAAAATTATATGATCTGGCTGGTACCGAAGCTCGTTTTTTAGAAGGTTTTGATGCATTGATTTTTGATGTTGAACCGGGACTGGTTTACTCAAGTAAAAAGCATGGAACTTCTCTTGTGGTAAAAGGACTTTCTGCTCAGGATATTACAAGTGATAGTTTTGATATAAACCTTATTCCTGTTCCTGCAGAAAATGAATTAAATATTTTTGTAGTTACAACAGATTCAGATCCTGAAAATGAATTTTTATTTAAGAACAATTTTCCAAGAATATCTGCTCTTGGAAAGAAATGCGAATTAATTATTTTCAGGGATTCTAAAGGTGAAAAAGATGCTTATGTTTGGTTTTCAAAACCAACAGAAATTTATAATCTTGGTGTTTTGATTGGTAAAGACAAAATAAAAGGGTCAATTCTCTGTGTTAACTGGTATAACGGTAAATGCAATGTGGAATTGTTTGATTACGAAAGCGATAATGGGCTTCCTCCTTCAATTTTTCAGGGGGAAATTTAATATAGGAAATATAAATGGCAGAAGATGTAGAATCAAATTTCTGGAAGGAACATTTTACTCATTTACAGCATAAAAATATGGTCAGGACTAATGCTCAGCGTATTAGTTTTGATCAGGTTATGAATGTTATTGAAGAATTTAATTTACAAAATCCAGACCTGTCCCCGGTAGTAGAGAATCACGAAACTTACATTATCTGGGAAGTTCCTGTCTGTGAATCAATCAAGCTACGATTATTTTTTCAGTATCAGATAAAAGGTTCTTTATATCAGCTTCAGGGGACTGATTATGTAAAAATTGCTGATGCAAAGTTCCCTTATAATCCTTTTCCTGAAGTTCATGAGTTTCTTTCCAGAAAAGAGCAATATCTTTCGGATCTGGAAAAAGAAAAGCAGGATTCTCTTAAATCTAATATGAAAATAAAAATTGCCGGAGAATTTATTAAGGCTTTTTTAGGAAAGAAATTTAGAGAAGATTTTTCTGTTTACTGGAAGGTAGATCCGACTTCAGATTTTTTTATGATAACCTTACAAAAAGATAATCAGATTCTTGAAAAAAAAGTAACTGCCGAAAACTTTCTGGAGGAATTGAAAAATCTGGAGTTTTAATGAGGTTGTTTTGCTATTGCAATAATATGCAAAAAAATGTATAAATAATGCATAAATATACAAAAACTATTATTGAATTCAATAAGAGGAGATAAATTATGGCTAAAGATAAAGTTGTTTTAGCTTATTCAGGTGGACTTGATACTACAGTTATCATTCCATGGCTTCAGGAAAATTACAATTATGATGTAATTGCAGTTTGTATCGATGTAGGACAGGGAGACGATTGGGAAGCAATTAAATCTCGTGCATTAAAGACAGGGGCTGCTGCATGTTATGTTGTAGATGCTAAACAGGAATATATCGAAGAATACATTTGGCCAGCTCTTAAAGCAAATGCTGTTTATGAAGATGAATACCTTCTTGGTACATCAACAGCTCGTCCATTAATCGCTAAGATTTTGGTTGAATATGCTCGTCAGGAAAAAGCAGTTGCAATTTGTCATGGTGCTACAGGTAAAGGAAATGACCAGGTTCGTTTTGAATTTGGTATTAAAGCTTTTGCTCCAGATTTACAGGTAATTGCTGCATGGCGTGATGACAAATGGAATATGGACAGCCGTGAAGCAGAAATTAAATTCCTTGAAGAC
>JAZQOB010000119.1:0-56459 GCA_045627625.1 Treponema sp. | reverse complement strand
TGCTGGCATCATCAGAAAAATCAAATTCCGTATTAAGCTGATTTTCTGTCATTCCATCTATCATCTTCAAAAGTATCGAATAATTCTCTTCCGAAAAATTTAACAAATCGTCTTTACTTCTTGCTCTTGGCATTTAAAATCCCCCAATTATTTAGAATTACTAGATTATAGTATAACATAAATACATGCATCTTTGTAAAATCAATTCCAGTTAGCAACATTGCCATCTCTTGAAGGATTTGATGGCATAGAAGGATTTGAAGGATTTGCACATCCAACAGACAAAGATAAAAAAACAAATAATGGTAATAATATTTTTTTCATGACTTTTCTCATATGCCAGAATCAGAATTTTTGTGATAAAATAAAACATGGACGGATTAAATAATCAATTTGACGTCAGATTGCTACAACTTTTGCTTCTTACGGTGAAAATCTAGTGTTTGAAGTCTTAAACGAGCCTCGCGACATTTTCGGTGAATGGGAAGGAAATGAATGGCTCGACAGAACTAATTTAAAATGGTACTTCTAATATAAAGGAGATTTTTATGCTTACAAGTGTAACCCTAATTCTATTTCTATCCCTCATAATCTGGGGCGGAAAACTTCCACAAAAAGGTGAAGATGGAAAGCGTCATCTTCATGATGATTCTATGAGTCTCGAAGCAACAAAAGGTCTTCGTGGAATAGCAGCAATTGGAGTAATTCTTCATCACATTGCACAGGAAAGTGCCTTCCAGCAGGCAAATGGATGGGGAAAACCTGGAGAACTTTTTTTATTTGTAAATGCAGGATTCCTTTTTGTTGCGATCTTTTTCTTCTGTTCCGGATTTGGACTTATAAAAAGCTTGAATTCAAAACCAGATTACTTTAATGGCTTCCTTAAAAAACGAGTAGTAAAAACCCTTGTAATACCTTTTTATGTAAGTGTAATTATCTACGCCATCTTCCGTGTTGCATGTGGAGAGAAACTTGAACTTGCCAACTGGATTTGTAATTTCATTGGAATTACAATGATGAATGAATATGCCTGGTTCCCAATTGTTATAGCAATTTTATATCTTGCGTTCTATTTTATTTTTAAGAATATAAAGAATCGCAAACTGGCATTTTTCCTGATGTTCCTGGTAATTTTTGCACAGGGAGTTATATTCTGCTTTAATGGTCATTTTCCATGGTGGCTTGGACCAAAAAACTGGTGGCTTAATAACAGCATTGAACCTAAATGGTGGATGAAGCCAAAAATTTTCTGTTTCTCTGGTGAATGGTGGGTAAACTCTTGTGTTGCGTTTCTGATTGGTATGATTTTTGCTCAAAAGGAAGAAGCAATTCGCGGGTGGTTCAAGAAATTATATGCTCTGAAGCTTATTGGAATAGTTATCTTAAATATTGGTGCAATTGTTCTTTCCATTTTATGTCAGATGAATTATGGTTATTGGTCTGAATGGGACGGAAAAGGCCCTGGAATTTTAAACAAGTTCATTTGCTACTGTGCGCAACTTCCTGAAGTGACCATTTTTGTTATTTTAGTTTTTGTATTTATGATGATGTTTTATTCAGTAAATCCAATCACTCGTTTCTTTGCAAATATCTCTTTTGAAACTTACATGGTAAACTTAATACCTCTGACAGCTTTCAGATTCCTTTTATACAAATCTGTAACAGGTCAGTTTTATCCTGTAAATATTGTAAAACCTTATCATTACAATCTGGCAATTTATGAAGTTTTAGTTATTGTCACTACCATTTTACTTGGACTAGGCTATAAATGGTTGAATAAACAGGCAAACAAACTTGTAAAATAAGATTTTCATTTATTGTCACACAGATTTGTGTTTTACTACATTTTCTAGAGATTTTTCTCTGTTAGTTTCTGCTTGAAAATTGAATCTTGTCCCAAAGACTTATAAGAAACCTCATAGCAGTAACCGTCATCCATATAAAAACGAATTCTATAAGATTTTGTATCCTGAATATAACCTGTTGAGCCAGAATATTTTTTATCACCAATTTGTACAATGAAACTCATACCTTCACATTCAGCATGTTCAATGGTAACTTCTCCATCCATATCTATTTCAAAAGGTAGTTCTACCTCTGTTCCAGGATTTATTTCCAGCACTTTTATTTTTTCTCCAGTTTCATTAATCAAGCGAACTTTCTTTCCACTTACTGGATTTTGTATACATGAAGAAAACAGAAACAATAATATTCCCAAAAAAACAAAACTTTTCTTTTTCATATTAACTCCTTGGTATCCGCAAATTCAATTTACGTTTACATAATTATACCACACTTTAGATCAATTCGCTGTCGTCTTACCATCTTTAGATTTCTACAACACTACCCAAAGTTGCATAGTATACCAGCTTTGCAATTACTTTCTTACCTGCTGCTGTCAATGCCCGTTCATAACATTCAAACTGACCTTTGTAGTTTCCAACATAGTGTTTTGCATTGTTTTGGTCCAATGCATCTTTAATTGTCCCGCCGAAGGTTTTGTAATCAACAAGAACAACTCCATTTTTGGTTTCCCAGGCCAAGTCGATATTTCCTGTATAAATCTGTCCTTCATAAAAATGCTTAAATGGAACTTCGTGAGCGGTTTTTCCTTCTCCGTAAGTTTTTACAAGATATTCTTCCAGGTTGTTCCAAGCATCAAGAACTTCTTTAGGATTAGGAATTTGCTTTTCCATTCCAGAATTCTTAATGATTTTTGCAACTGTTTTTTCATCTTTGTTTCTTTCGATAAATGAATATACCTCGTGAATACAAGTACCGATTAAATCATATTCATTATTCAAGGCATTTATTGTAATTTTTCTGCCCGAATTAAATACTTCCTTAGCCTGAACCTTTTTATCCGAAGGAGCTTTGCTAGGCTGCATATCTCTTGGGGACAGTTCTGCTTTAGTTTCAGATTTCAAAATAACCTGCTTGAAGTCTTCACTATTGTAAACTTCTCCCTCTTCAAGAGCTTTGTCTTCACAAAGAACTTTAATATTCTTACCAAATGGTTCAGCCAGTTTTTCAGGTTCAAATTCATAATCCTCAGATACTGGATTCTTAAGAAATTCAAAAACTTTAAATGGGTCTTTATCATTCTGAATCAGAATTAATTCATCTCTTGCACGGGTGATTGCAACATACATAAGTCTGATTAATTCAGATTTTGAAGTACGGCAAATCTCTTCGAATCTTGCAGAGCCTCTAATTCTATCTGCCATTTCTCCTGCAACATTTCTGTTTCCTGTAAACAGTACTGGCATAAGATTGATTATCATTGGAGGGAACAATTCTGATTCAGAAGGTGCAACATCATGATAATTCTGAACTCCAAATACATCGTACTTAAAAATTGATTTTTCATCCTCGGCATCATAATCAAGGTTCAGAAGAATTACTTTTTTCCATTCAAGTCCCTTAGACCCGTGGAATGTATCAAGAGTAACTCCATCTTTAGTGCCTTCAGAAGTTGTATTTTCAGTACAGAATTCAAGATAGCCAGAAATAGTTGGTGGCAATCCCATCTGCTTGCACTGTTCTTCATAACTGTAAGCGGCTTCAATAAGTGCCTGGAAAACTTCTGTAGAACCACTATTATTTTCCCACTTATGAGCAACAGTGATTAAATCAAGTTCAACAACAAGAGTTTCCACCAGATTATGAACAGTCTGAAGCTTATAGAATGAAATTCGTTCATGAATCTTCTGCAAAATTGGGTTTTCAGCAAGATACAATGGAAATTTCTCTTCTTCATTTTCAGAGGCTTCTTTTCTTGCTTTATCGTATTCCAGTTTTGAATCAATTACATCACCAGCATAAAAGCCTTCTTGGGAAAGGAAAGCCACAACTGCACGAGAATAATTATCTGATTCATTGATTACAATATTCAAAATTGCAGAAAGCAAAGTATATTCATCACGGTCTTCATCGATTGTAAGAGTTCTGCAAACTGGCACATTCAAAGCTTTCAACTTTTCAGAAAGTTTATTCAAATCTGAATTTCCTCTGGCAAGTACTGCATAATCAGAAGGTTTTTCTCCATCCTTCAACCGTTTTGCAATCTGCAAAGCCAGGTTTTCCATCTGCAAATCTTTGTTGCTGCCAGACATTTTCCAGCACTTGAGACTTTTAATCTTGTCAGGATTGCCTCGAGGAGCTTCCAATTTAACCTGTTCAGGCTCCAGAACTCCTTCAAAAGCTTTTACAAAAATTGAGTTTGTGAATTCAACAATTCCTTCCAGTGAACGGAACGAGCTTTTAAGAGTATCAGAACTATATGCTTTAGGATTCTTCTTTTCTCTGCTTGTAATAATATCTGCAACGGCTTTAGTTAAATCTGTATCCGCACCTCTAAAGCCATAAATTGCCTGTTTAAAGTCTCCTACCCAGATACTGTTGTGAGTTTTGAATTTCTTTGCATTTTCCTCTGTCCCAACTGTAACAACATAATCGTCATCACTGTCATTACCAACAATATCAGAAAGCTTTTCAAAGATTTCCACCTGAATTGGAGAACTGTCCTGGAATTCATCTACAAAGACATATTTGAATTTATTTTTGATGTCTTCCTGAACCTCTTTTTTGCCCAGAAGTTCAATAAAATAAACTTCCATATCGGCAAAATCAATTAAATGCTGTTTGTTTTTATATTCATCAAAAGCAGCCTGAGAAAGTTCTACGAATTTAAAGATCAATTCAATGTAATCCAGAACCAGATCCTGAACCTTTCTAGAAGTATACAAACTGTCCAGTTCATTAATAATTGAATCAACCGCTGTATCCTCGTGATATTCACTTCGAAGCCCTTCCAGAAAATCTTTAAAACTTAATAAATCACAAATTTTAATGGTCTTAGAAAAAACATAACGATAGTACTTAATGTCCGAAGTTATATCTTTAGGCTTTTTTCCTTTTGCAGTATTTTTAATGTCGTCGTATATATCCTCAATTTCATCCAGAACACCAAAAATATCTCCAAAATTTATGGATACTTCATCGACCTCTGTAATGCTCTTTGCAAATTCCAGAGACTTTTTCTTGCTTTCGGCAAAATCTTTTACCCCAAAACTCTTTGATTTTTCGAAGATACTTTTTACATCATCCTTCCAGAAATCATAGTTGAGACCATATTTTCCCGAATTATAATCAAAGGTGATATTGAACTGTTCACAGAAATCTTTTAAAAATGCAGTTTCCTGTTCAGTCGCAATTGTAGTTAAAATCTGACCGATGAAGAAGGTTTTCTGTTCATCATCCATCATTTTAAGATTTGGACTGATTCCCAAAAGATACCAGTAACGCTGAACAAAAGAATAAGCAACACTATCAATTGTTCCAATCATTGCCTGATCGAGTCGTTCTGCGTATTCAGCATATTTCTTTACAGTTTTCTGATCATATAATTTAGCTTTTGCTTTTTCTTTGAATTCTGCCGCGGCCGCTTCTGTAAAAGTTGTGAGAATAAACTGTTCCGGTTCAGCTTTTTTGTTAATAATTAAATCTGCCAGAATTGAAGTTAATGTAAAAGTTTTTCCACTGCCTGCTCCGGCACTAATATATGTTACATGATTCATTATTCACCTGCCTTAAAAGTAGAAAAACTACTGTACTGATTTTCGTGTTTCTTCCAGATTTTCTTTCTTGGATAAGTTTCAATATCCAGCGGAACCAGATCTTGATTTTCTGTTTCGGCAATATATTCAATAGTAGGTCCAGAGCCGTCCACAACTATTGGGAATTCAATTCCTTCGCCATCTTCCACAATTCCCGAAAGAATCTGTTTCTTTCTAAAATCATAAGAATTGCTCATTTCGGCAAGAAGATTTCCTTCACGGTCAGGATCAACATTTACTTTGAATACAGGGCCTTTTAAATTGTCTGGAGTAATAACTTTGACTCCTGGCAACAGAACATAAGCTGCAGCCTTTGCATGATTTTTTGTAGCCTTATAAACAAGACCTTTGTACAATGAAAGCTGCATTGAACGGTTGGATCTAATCCAGTCTTCATATTTATCCTCTTTTGGCGAGAATTTAAAATCAAGAATAACAGTTTCTCCTTCTTTATCCGAAAGAACCATATCGATACTACCATCAAAGAAAATCTTATGCTTTGAGAATTCAGGAAGTTCAGCATTATCGTGTTCCTGTTCACATGCAACAACCTTAAGTCCATTCACTTTTATAAAGTTTAAAAGTGCACTTACACAGGATTTCATATCTTCTTTAAAGAATGCAGTAGCAGAAAGATTTTCTTTTTGGAGAAGAATTCCACCGGACTGCAGAACCTTCATATCAAAGACCTTTTCAAAATTTGTCTTAATCTGATTTTCAATATCTTTGGAAGTCCCACCATGTTCCGGACTGAAAAGTTCCTCAATAATTTCGTGGGCAACAGTACCCTTTGTCGTATAAACTTCAGAAAGAGCAGCTACACCAGTTTTTCTAAGACGAATGATTTTATCAAAAACATAATCAAATGGATAATCAATAAGAGTTGAAATTGCACTGAAGCTTTCAACTTCTCTAAAATTAACCAGATCAGTTCGGGAAAAATTAACAGTTCCGTCTTCATTCTGATAACGATTATTGAAGGTATTTACTTTTTTAGTTTTAACTCCAGGAAGTTCAGTAACATTAACTCTTGTTAAATACGAATCAAGAAGATAGTTTCCGTTCTTATCCTTTCCCATGTTTTCTCGCAGGCGGATAATCAAAGGATCTTTTACAACATCACCAGTACCATCCTTGAGAACTGTCACCAGAGCAAGCTTATTTTTTGTATAAATGAATGGAATAAGCTTAATCATACGATTGAATTTTCGTTCAGATTCCTGTGTCCAAACATCAGGCAAAACTGCTTTTTCTGAAGGCAAGAGGAAATCATATTTAAGAGTAGTTTCTTCTGGATCATAAAAATCACACCAGATAGTTGAATCAGCAGGAGAAGCAAAATTCACACTGGAACCAATGAGATTCTGACAGCCTTTTTTGCTTTCACTGATTTCACTTTCGATTTCGGTAGACAGGGAATCAAAAACAAGAATCAAATCTTCAAAAGAAATTTCATCAGTTTCAAAAATTGTCAGAATTCGACTCATAGCCTTACAGATTGCATATGCACCCATAAGCTGATTTTCCTGAGTTTCATTCATATCCTGAAGCAATAATTTTTTACTAATCCAGTTTGAAAGTTCGTTTACATAATCTTCAATCAGAGATTTTTTGATTTTACCTGACAAAGATACAGCTTCTTCAGGTTTATCAATATCTGGAAGGAAATACGGAATGCGAGCCTTGTCTTTTTCATCAGCAGAACTTAAGACCTCTCTACACTTCTTGTTGAAATAGCCGCCATCATCAACAATAGCCGAAATAAGTTTTTTTCTCAGCGGGAAACTCAAAGGGCTAACCGGAACCGAAAGCCAGCTGATTAGGGAAGAGAGATTCAAAGGACGACTGAAGATTCCAAGCCCAATCAAAGGAAGCTCGGAAATCTGACTTACACCTTTATCTGTAGAACCGCAAGTTGGTTTATTTAAATAACTAAGCCAGCTGTCAAAACCTCGGTTATCCCGATTAATCCATACAGAATATTCATCAGACGAAAGCTGACTTAAATACTTGAGGGCATCAGATTTTTCGTTGAATTCCAGCACTTCAAAAGATTTATCACTTTTTGCAAGATTCAATTCGTCGGGTTTATTGTTTACAAGAATATCAGTTACAGTTCGCAGATAGTTCTTGTTCTGAGGAATTTCCTGATTGCAGTGAATGTTTTCAGAACCAATTCTTTTGGCTAAAGAATTTAGAAGTCGTTTTTCGGCTGGTAAGAAACAGTCATATTCAAAAGGAATAATGATTTCAAGATTTTCAGGAAGGATACAGCCATCATCTACAGCTCCAATAATCTGGAGAAGTTTTTCGTTATATGAAGGTGAATCAAAGTTTTTTTCGATTGCAGAAAGAGTCTTCATTCTTTCGGAAGCATCATTTGAACCAGGTTTCCAGCCAGCAAGAATCATTTCGTCGCGCCACAGAAGGCATTCTTTTGCAGTATTAATTCCATCCCGTTCAAAAGATTTAGCAAAACAGTTGTCTGGATTTTGCTTGAGGAAAGTTTTCATTGCATTGTAATAATCGAGAACCCGGTCAATGTCAGCCGCCACAGAAATATGAATTCCCGCGTGCAGTTCCAGTAAATCAACCAGCGATTTAGTATTGCAAACTACTGTATCATAAAGGACTTTATTCTGTGAAAAATCAAAATATACAAACCCAGAATACAATGGATTATAGAAAACCTTCATTAAAAGTACCCCCGAGAAATGTTGAATTTTTTTGTTGGGTACTATTAATTATAATGCAGTATGGAGGGATAGGCAAATTAAGTCTCCCCCTCACACAATTTCATCCCATTCCCATATATTTTCTTTCTACCATTTTTCCCTAATTCCATTTACAATAAAATCCAGGAGCAAAATATGGAAAAATCAAAAGTATATTTTACTGACTTTAGAACTGGTTATAACGGAACACCTCTTCCACAGAAATTAAAGAAGCTGATTAAAAAGGCTGGAATTGAATCAATCAACATGGAAAATAAATTTGTAGCTATAAAGATTCATTTTGGAGAACTTGGAAATGTCGCATACTTGCGTCCTCAGTATGCAAAAGCTGTTGCAGATGTTGTAAAAGAATGTGGCGGAAAACCTTTCTTAACCGATTGTAATACCCTCTATCCTGGTTCCAGAAAAAATGCTTTGGAGCATTTGAGCTGTGCACAGGAAAACGGATTTAATGAAATTACAACTGGCTGTCATGTAATTATTGGTGACGGACTTTTAGGAACTGATGATGTAATTGTTCCAGTTGAAGGTGCAACTTATTGTAAAGAAGCTTACATTGGTCGTGCCGTTATGGATGCTGATATTGTAATCTCTTTGAATCATTTCAAGGGTCACGAAGCAACTGGTTTTGGTGGCGCACTTAAAAATCTTGGAATGGGATGTGGCAGCCGTGCAGGAAAAATGCAGCAGCATAATTCTGGAAAGCCAGTTGTAAATGCCGATGCTTGTAAATGCTGTAAAAAATGTGCAAAAGAATGTGGTTCTGATGCAATTCATTTTGAAACAGGAAAAGCTGTTATTAATCAGGATGAATGTAAAGGTTGTGGCCGCTGTATCGGGGCTTGTTCTTTTGATGCAATTTACAATCCAAATGGAAATGCCAATGAAATCTTAGGTTGCAAAATTGCTGAATATACAAAAGCTGTTGTTGATGGGCGTCCTTGTTTCCACATCAGTTTGGTTTGTGATATTTCTCCAAACTGTGACTGCCATGGCGAAAATGATGCACCAATCCTTCCAGATGTTGGTATGTTCGCTTCTTTTGACCCAGTTGCTTTGGATCAGGCTTGTGCTGATGCATGTTTGAATTCTGCGCCAATGCCAAATTCTCAGCTTTCTGATAATCTTGCAAAAGAAAACTGGCATCATCATCACGATCACTTCTTAGATTCAAATCCAAACATTCGCTGGAAGGAAACTCTTGAACACGGCGAAAAACTTGGGCTTGGATCAAGAGAATATGAACTTATCAAAATGTAGATAGTTTTGAAGTAAAAGGAACAGCCAGGGAGAAGATTCTACCTGGCTGTTTTTGGAATAGAGTCATTAATCGTATTTCTTTCATCTTAAAATCTTTTAATTCCTTTTCTGCGAGAACACACCATTGTTCAGCAGCTTCTTGATAAATGTAAAATTAATCAGACAAGAACCCTATTCACCTTCTCCCGTCGTTCCAACCAGTTTTCAACCAGCTCCTTTGGTTCCAGTGGCATTGCTTCATCAACCCACTGCCAGACCCAGCGGCAAATCGAAAAGTACTGATTACTCTTAAAGCTTAAGATAATTCCGTCCCCATCTGGCCCTGGATTTTTTGTATCAGGAGTAATAGTCTGATTTTCACCCCAGATTCTGTTCTTCGCATAACGAGCCGCATATCCATGAAGGTGGATCTTATAATCATAAAAATCATCGTGACACATACATCCAAAGGATCCTCGTGTCATTTTTCTAAAATCATAATTTTTTGGAAGTATAAAAACTTCATCCGTCAGCTTGATATTTTTCATTTCGCCAAGGGTATATCGACGCCGTCCATTTTTTACAACATCTAAAGCATGAAGATTCCAGGTTCCATTATCATAAATTAATTGCCATGGCTGAACTCTTCTGTTGGAAGGCTTTGTATCCGTAAGAGACTGATAATCAAAAGTTATAATTCTATTTTCCTGCAACGCCTTATCAATAATTCTCCAGGTATCAGCAGGAATGTCCTTATTTGGAGCCCCAACAAAAATAATTCGATCATTGTCAGGTTTTTTATTGATTCTGATATTTTCAACAGATAAATCATGATTTTCGGTTGCTAAAGACTCAAACACTTCCTGAGCCTCTTTATATAGAGGATTTCCTTTTACCATATCCATTAAGGTTTTGATTAATTTTGCCGCTTTTGCTGCGTTTTCATCTGTATAGAACCTTGGAAGCCGATATTTTGGATCTGTATAAAAATAACCATTTGTCTCAAAATCTGTATCAATTGGAGCCTGATATTTTTCCTGTAATTCCGCAATATCACGAAAGAAAGAACTACGACTTGTCTTTATATTATATTTTTCGTTAAGTTCTGAAATAATTTCTTTCCATTTCAACTTTCGTCCAGATGCAATTATTTCATCAATTGCCTGATATCGTTTTGATTTTTCAGTGAAATCTACAGCCATACAGTTCTCCATTCTCTTGGTTTATCTGAATTATAGACCATTTTCATTCCCATGTCTTGGGAATAACTGCACCCTGAAGCAGTATTCCAAAAAAATTATTGTTCCCGTGACTTGGGAGTGCAGTCGTTTTATATTCAGTATCATAAATAATACATCAGTTCAAATACTGAAAAGGAGATTACCATGAAAAAATCAATTCACCTTATCACAATCGCATTACTTACAGCTCTTCTCTTTAGCAGCTGTGGCAGTATTCCTAAAACAAAAGATATTTCTGGTCCAACAGAAATTATTGAACACAAAGGAACTGCTTTTGGTGTTCCTCAGCCTGAATGGGTTGCTGCAGTACTTGGAACTCCAAATCAGAAAACTCTGAGTAAAGCTCTTGGAATTTCAAAACATGTTTGGGTTGTATCAAAGAGTGGTGAAAATCTGGATTTCATTAAAACCTGGGCTGATCAGGTTGATGCTCGTGCAGAAATCGGTGCTTCTATCAGACAGGGAATTTCTGATTTTGTAGGAGCTAGAATGCAGGGAGAAAAATCCAGTGTAGAAGAAATCGTTGAACGCTATTCTGCTCGTGCTTCGACAATTACCGTTTCAGGTTTGAACAAGGAAACTGACTGGTGGGTTCTTAGTCGAACTACTCTTATGAAAAAGAATGATTCTGAAGCCAAATACACTTATATTGTTGTCTATTCAATGGACGAAGACTTATACGAAAAACAGATTCGCAAGGCTTTCAAAGGAGAAGATGACAAAGTTGTTGATGAATTAGTCGCATATCTTATGGACTACACAATGGTAAAAGCAAAGGACTAAATTAAGGGAGGCTGAATATGAAAAAAAACCTTACAATTATTATGCTGATTTTTATGTATTCAGCCTTCTGTTCTGCATCTGTTCCAAAATGGATGACTGATTTAGAAAAGGCCTTCCCATCCGAAAAGTATATACGGGCGGTTGGTGAAGGCAATTCTCAAAATTCTGCAAAACAATCTGCAATAGTTGAAGTCAGCAATTACTTTAATCAGTCAATTGATTCACAGACCCAGGCTTTGAGTATTTTTTCTCGGGAAGATTATTTATACTCCGAAAAGGCAACTATAAACCAAAACCTGAATACTTCAACAAATACTCAGCTTTTTACTCTTCAATATACAAACTGCTTTTATGATAAGACCTCAAATCATTTTTACATCTGTGCCTACATTGAACGGCAGAAGGCCTGGAACATTATCACCGAGAAAATGAATCTGCTCAAAAGTAAATGTCAGCACAAAATAAACGAGGTAAAAAAAGAAACAGAGCCCCTGTTAAAACTGATTCTCCTTAATCAGGCCCAGAATCTGTATTTTAACTTCTATGATCTTTATGAAATGGCCCTGGTAATATATCCCAAAAAAGTGCCTTCTTTAACCGAAAGTGCAAACTATCTTCAGGAAGAAATCTCGAACCTATCCTCAATTCGAACAAAAACTGGAATAAAAATAAAAGTATCGGGAGATAAACAAAATAGAATCAAGAACAAAATCACTTCCCTGCTAAGTCAGAACAAATTTCTGACAAATGGGACAGAGGAAAATTACATTTTAGACGCCCATATCAACTGGAATCAATCGCAATTTGGAGAACTCTTTTCCAGTACTCCTCAGATCTCTTTAACAATTACAAAATCTGGGCGAACTCTGGTTTCGTTTGCAGCAGAATGTGAAAGTTTTTCTGCATATAATTTTCAGACCCTGGAAAAGGTATCAATTGCTCATCTGGAAGAATTACTGGATGAACAATTCATTTCCCAATGTTTTCAATAAAACGGAGTAGCTATGAAAAAATTACTTGTTTTAGTTCTTTCCTTTTTTACAACAAGCCTTCTGTTTGCAAAGACTACAATCGATGAAGCTCTTTCAAGTGCCGCCAGAGATATTGCAGATAAATGTAATGCAAAGTCAATTCTCGCTATCGACGATTTTGAAAGTCCAACTCAACAGATGACTTTATATATTCGCGAACAGCTGGCAGACTACATTTTTGCCCAGGACGGATTAATCAAAATTGTTACCCGGGAACATATGGATAAAGTTGAAAAAGAATTGAAATATCAGAACTCCGGAGTTATCAGTGAAAAAACAATTCTTTCTGCTGCTGAACGCCTTGGAGCCAGATATATAGTTTTTGGAAAACTGGAAGAATACAACAGCCGTTACAATCTCCGGGTTAGAATGCTGGATGTAAAAACAGGTTCATATCTTTATAGAAAAACCTATGAATTTCATTATTCCCCAAAAACTGAACAGCTTTTAGGAAGAGCTCCAAATTATAAAAAAGTTGCCGTGGGATTTTTAGGAGAAGCCAACAAAAACTCTCTGGATTGTATTGCTCCCTCAGTTGGTTTTTCTTTTGATTATAGCCCTGGAAGAGAATTTTCATTTGGCGGAAAAATTTTTTCAAGTTATGACATTAACGAGAAGCACAATGATTATCTTACTTTAGAAGCTTTATCCGCTTTTAGATTTTACATTGTTTCTCTTTCAGGAGAACCAGTTTCTGGAATCTATGCAGAACTCCAGGCTGGAACTTCCATTTTCTTTGTAAACTCAAAAATCATACCGGTTTTTAATGCAGGAATTTCTACAGGCTATCGTCTTGCCTTAGGAAATTTCTTTCTTGAACCTGAATTGCGTTTTGGATATCCCTACCTTTTTGGTTGCGGTTTATTGGCTGGCTTACGCTTTTAATTTTTAGAATCGAGGTACTCCTATGAAAAAATATCTTAATTTGTTCTTCCTGTTACCATTTTTATTTCTTGTACTCACTCTTTCCTCATGTGAAAATCTTCTGATTATAAATGAAACCAAATTATATAAAATATCTTTCGAAACCAACGGTGGAAGTCCAATCGAAACTTTCCGCTCCTGCAAAATCGAAAAATCTCCCGAAACCCAGAAAGAAGATGCCCGTTTTGCTGGCTGGTACCTGTCAGCAAATTTAACTGGAACTCAAGTTTCCTTTCCTTTTGAACCTAAAGAAGACACAACCTTATATGCAAAATGGAAGCAAAAATATTCTGTTCATTTTGTCACTAACGGAGGAACTTCTGTTTCAGATCTCAAAACTGATATAATCGAAATCTGTCCAGACACAACCCGTGAAGGATTTTATTTTGACGGATGGTATGAATCCTCAGATTTTGGCGGACAAAGAATTCAATTTCCATATTATCCATCTGAACCTGTAACAATCTACGCAAAATGGATAAAAATTTGTCATATCCAGTTTGAAACAAACGGTGGAAGTAATGTTCCTGAATTAAATACCGCCATAATTAACTCGGCACCAGAATCTATAAAAACTGGTTATACACTTTTTGGCTGGTACAAAGAACCAGAACTTCAGAATCAGGTTTCTTTTCCTTTTGCACTTACAAATGATTCTATTTTATATGCAAAATGGATTCCCAATAAAAACACTATTTATAAAGTTGAACATTACAAACAAAATATTTTGCTTGAAACAAATACTGATTCCTACATCTTTTCGGAATCCCAAAATTACTATGGAACAACTGATTCCCTGACCCAGGCTGCATCTAAAGTTTACAAAGGATTCTCTGCTATTAGTTTTTCTCAAAAATACATTGCTGCAGATGGTACTACAGTAGTAAAAATCTATTACAACAGAAACAAGTACACTGTTACTTTCGATGCCAACGGTGGAAGCGGAAATTCCGTATCTCAGGATTTCTATTATGGCTGTCCCGAAAAACTTTCAAATAATACTTTCACAAAAACAGGCTATTCTTTTGCTGGCTGGGCTACTTCTAAAACAGGTGAAGTTTTCTATTATAATCAGGATTCTTTTTCTCCTGAACAGAATCTCACCCTATATGCTGTATGGAAAGAACCAAAAACCGTATCTTACAAAGTACAGCACTTTCAGCAGACAACCGCTCTTGGAAATAACTATGAACTTATAACCCAGGATACTCAAACTCTTTCTGGAAAAACTGGTGAATTAACCAATGCAGTTGCTAATAAATATACAGGTTTTACTGCTAAAACTTTTTCCCAAACCACAATAAATGAAAACGGTTCTACAACAGTAAATATTTACTACACTAGAAATCAATACACCCTCACCTTCAACTCGAACGGCGGAGATGGCAGCATGAATTCTCAGATTTTCTATTACGGAATCAGCCAGCCTCTAAGAACAAATACCTTTGAAAAATCTGGTTATTCCTTTAGCGGCTGGTCAGAATATTCCAATGGAATCTTGCTCTACTCCGATAATCAGAATATTTCTATCGAAACAGACACCGTTTTATATGCTCAATGGTATTATGGAATCACAGTTTCATCTGCCAAAATAGAAGATTTAGATTTGACTGAACTCTCTGATTCTTTCACATTACAAATTACAGGAAAAATTACAAATTCTACTCTCGTACTTATTGCCCAAAAAATTGCAAACTCCAATGTTGAAATCACTTTAGATTTATCAAAAACTCAAGGGTTAACAACAATAAGTCCAGCAGCTGAAGAAGTATCTATTTTCAAAGACTGTACAAATCTTGTATCCGTAATTTTACCACCAGATCTCAACACAATCGGAAGTTTTGCTTTTTACAAATGTACAAATCTTCGCTATGTATATGTACCAGACTCTGTTCAAACAATTGGAAACAGAGCCTTTTCATACTGTTCGTCATTGGAATCTATTGAACTTAATGAAGTCGAAACCATTGGCTCCCTTGCTTTTTCTTACTGCAAAAATCTTATATATGCATCTATAGAAAATACAAAAACAATTGGTACTTATGCCTTCTATAGTTGTTCCAATCTTGAAGAACTTCATCTTAAAAACATTGAGGTTATCGGTTCTTACTCCTTTTCTTGTAATTCAAAATTAACTACTACAATTTTAATCAATATAGATGAAATTGGTAATAATTCTTTTAATACATGCACAAATCTTTCTTCAATCTTTGTAGATGCCAAAACTGTCGGAAGTTGTGCTTTTAGAGAATGTACATCACTTACAGCCGTTACTTTCTCAGGGAATCTAAAAAAGATTAATAATACCAGTTCATATTCTATTTTCAATGGGTGTACCGTACTTACATCAGTGACCTTCCAGAATACAGAAAAATGGTATTATATGATCTCAAATAATAAGTATTACCTAGATGTTACAAATCCTGCAAACAATGCTTCAAGCCTGAAATACACATCTTATATCTGGTACAAAGAATAAATTAAAAGTGATGTCACAATAATTTTTTCAACAATGTTTTTCATAAAAAAAGCTCTGAATCCTTCTCCAGAATTCAGAGCCTTCAAGCACCCGCAAAATACTTCTATTATACTTTGAACAAATCGATTTCCTGCTTAATCGAAGCAATCGATTCTGTAACCTGCTGAGAAACTTCTGAAAGTCCTGCACCAGTTTCGTTGATTCGTTTTGCACCAACCGACATTTCGTAAATGCTTTCTTTAATCATAGCAGTTACACTCTGAAGCTTGTGGATTTCGGAAAGAATCTGTTTATTTCCAATAGACATTTCTTCCGAAGCCGATTTAACTTCCAGAGTACTGTCATTCATTGACTGCAATGCCTGTGTAATCTGCTTAGAACCAACCTGCTGTTCATCCATAGCATTGTGAATCTGGTGAACCAGCTGATCTGTATCTTTAATATTATTCGAAACCGAAGTAAATGCACTTGTTGCTTTTGAAGAAGCATCTACTACCATATAAATCGAATCCTGAATCTTGTTCAATTCATCACCAATAGTCTGTGACTGTTCAGTTGAAGTTTCAGAAAGCTTACGGATTTCATCAGCAACAACCGCAAAACCTTTACCAGCTTCACCTGCATGAGCCGCTTCAATTGCCGCATTCATAGCAAGAAGGTTTGTCTGTTCTGCAATGCTTGCAATAGCTGCGTTGGCATCCTGAAGCATTTTAGATTCTTCTTCAATCTTAACAAGCATTTCGTTTACAGTAGACTGAATCGAAATACCATCTTCCGCATTCTGTTCCAATTCGCCAAAAGAAGAAACCATTTTTTCAACTGAAGAATTAACCGCATTAATGTTTCCAACCATTTCTTCAACTGCACTACTTGCTTCAGAAACTCCATTAGACTGATTCAAAATCATTCTTTCAAGAGATTCAATATTAGCCGCAATTTCATCAACAGCACCGGCAGTTTCATCAACACTATTTGCCTGGTTCAAAATCTGGGAATTAACACTTTCAATATTTGCAATAATCTGAGTAATGGAAGCTGCAGTATCTACTGTTCCAGACTGCAAAGATTCATCTGCTAAAAGCAAACGATTTTCAGATTCTTTCAAGGCAGTAATAATACTCTGAAGTTTTTCAACAAAGCCATTGAAGCCCTTTACAACATTATCAATTTCCTGTTTTGGACGCTTAACTGTAAGACGCTGAGTAAGATCCGCATTACCAGTTGAAATTTCAGTAATAGCATCACCAACTTTCTTAAGAGGATTCAAAGTTCGGGCAATAGTAATTGAAACAACCAAACTGAGAACTAACATTGCAACAGTAAGATAGAAAAGAATCTTTTCCATTGATGAAAGATTCTTAATGAATTCATTATCGTTGGCAATAATTGCTACAGACCAGTTTGTATTAGTTACAGGCTGATAAATCATAATTCGTTTAACGCCATCAATAGTATAATAACCACAATCAGAAGCACCAGAAATTACCTTGTCCATATTTTCAACAAGACCATCAGCTGCCTTTTCTTCACCGAGAGTTTTAAGATTCTGCTGGTCAAGAACAGTCTGTCTGTCAGGGGCTCCAATAGTATTTCCAGTTGCCCGGTCAATAACAATTGCATAACCTGTTTCGCCAATTTTAATTCTCTGGGAAATATTACATAGGAAGTCACAATTAAAACGAGCCAGCAAGATACCTCGAATCTCGTTGTTCTTATTTCTTACTGGAGTTGCAATATTAATAGAAAGTTCTTTAGTTTTTTCATCGGCAGAAGGACCTTCCAAAACTGTTTTACCTTCTTTCATTACCTTCTGGAAAATTGGAAGATATCCAAAATTAATCTTGAACTGAGGTGCAAGATAAACATCTCCAGTTGCATCAATAAAACTCATGCTGAGCAAATCTTTACTTCTATCATGAGCAATTGGGTCAAGAATCAGATACTTATCCAGCAAAGAAACATTATCATCACTCAAAACTTCAAGCTTTGCAGTATATTCAAGAATATTGAATTTTTCAGCAACAACTTCACTTATGGAATCATTAATTCGATCCGCAGTAAGTACCATATCTTCTTTAAAAACATTTCGCACCGATCTGCGTGAATATTTTACCGCAATAAAGAAAATAGTAGATGAACTTAAATAGCTCAACAGAATAAAAGAAAATAAAATAGTCTTTTTTAAACTCTTCATAAGGGAAACTCCGTATGCAAATTCCATTAATTATACCCCAGAATTTTATTTTTGTAAAAAAAGACATGTTATTTTCTGAATTATATTTTTTTCAGACTCTTTCTCTTTCTAATCTTCAACAGCTTTACACTAGAACACATACTCCAGCATCCAGAATTTTCTTGTTCCTACAACTTCGTAATACATTTCAATTCTGTCCCGTTCTTCAAAACCGGCTTTAATATAGAGTTTCATAGCTTTATCGTTTGTATCGATTACATCAAGATGATTTGCTGCATCACCATTTTTTCTGCAGTATTCAATTACTTCTTTTAAAAAGGCTGAACTAGTACCCTTTCCCCACAAAGCAGGATCAACACAAAAACCGTGAATAGTTGAAATCTTTTCTGCAGGTTCTTTAACCTTCCAGTCAATCAGATTATATTCTTCGTTTACTGTGTAATTTACAGCACATGCTCCCACAATTTTTTCTTCATCGCAGAAAATCAAAAGTTCATTTTTCGAAACACAATCGGCAATCCATTCATATGAAGGGTAAGTCTCAATATTCCAGCCAAGATTAACCGAAGTCTTTGCAACACCTTCTACAACAGCTTTATAAAGTGAAAAAATTTCATCAATCTGTGAAGAATTGGCAATTTTTAGATTCATTTTTTTTACCTCAATTTACAATTTGAAAACTCGGATTGATTATGTAATAATATAGTAGGAGTAAAATTATGACAACAACCGAAAAATATCTTGCAATGAATAATGAATTCTGCCGCCTTCGTGATGCAATTTATGCCTGCGATGTAGACGAAGCCGAAGAAGATGAAAATGTACAGAAAAGTGTAGAAATGGCTCTGGGAGTTTTAGTTCAATACCTTGACTACTACAAAGAATTGAACGGTGTTAAAACTCGCCAGAAAGAATAGGACAACTATTAGGATTATCTCATATTCAAAGGATAAGAATCTGAATACTTTCCTTTTGAATATTGAGTACCGTTAATCTTAGCCCCAACTTCGGAAGAAATGTACAGGAATTGTCCAGTACCATTTGTATTATTTCCAGAAGCTGTAATTGTACCTTCAAAAGTGAGAGATGGTATTGCAGATCCTGATGGAGCATAAATCTGAATTGCACCACCATTTTTATTTTTTCCTGTACTATTACTTGTGAATGTACAGTTCTTAATTTTCAGAGAGGATTTTTCAATATAAATGCCCCCCCCTCCCGAATGTTCTTTTCCAGGACATCCATCCGATTCTTGACCTTCACTTGGGCCAACTTTATTAAGTTCAAAAATACATCCTTCAAAATAATTGTTGGAAGAGTTAGCAATCCATACTCCCCCACCAGCACATGCATAATAACCAGTAAGATTAGCTAAGTTACTCTTTATTGTTGTATCTTTTATAGTTATCTCACCTTCACTATATATTCCGGCACCCCTCTGTGCAGTATTACTAGCTATTTCACAATTTGATATCTCCAAAATTCCTTCATTGTATATACCAGCGCCCATATGTTGTCCTTCATTTTCAGTTATTCTTGAATTTTTAATGACACAACTTGCACCAGTATCAACCCTTACTGCTCCTGAATTACAAACAGTCGAGTTAAATATATTTTTACTAAAATTACAATTCTCTATTGTTAAGCTGGCTCCATTACATACCTGAACAATTCCATCACAAGCATTCTGAAAGTTCTCAATAGTACAATTTACCAAAATTACTCTTGCACCTTTATCTATAAGAATAGCCTTTCCTTTAATAAAATAGTATGTATCAGAACTACCATCATACTTTAGATTAAGATTCTTAATTGTAACAACAGTATCTTCTCCGGAAATTGCAAAGATTCTATCAAAAGAACTATTACTAATTATATTTAAATCACTTCCGTCAATTTCAAAATTGCCATGAGTAATTATAAACAACGATTTCAAGTTTGAGTCTGAATAACTATCGTATCCAACCCTAAATTTTGTCCCATTAGGAAAACTAGATATATTTAAGCTTTGTAAATCACTAGAATTAACACTATAATTATTACTACCAAAATCTAATTTTACGATACCACTATCCCCATTAAGTACAGTCTGTATACCAGATATGCTGTCAGATGATACATATGGTCCAATATAAATATATCCTTTTGTATCACTATATTTTTTATTATCATAAATAATGCTTAGTTTAATATCATAATTACCGACGGTCCATGATCTTGTATTATCAAGAACAATCTTATTATCAGAAGAAAGCAAATCTATTGTTGAACCAATTTTTTCACTACCAAAATAGATTTCTGCATTAAAACGCAAAAGTTTCTCATATTGCGCTTCTGTAAAATTCACAGAATCAAGTCGAGGAGTAACTGCAATAGTTCTATCTGCTTCAGTAGAAGAAGTTGTTACATTCAAAGTATTCTTACTAACTTTAAAACTTATATTTTCTGTTCCAAATGGAAGGCTATCAAGATTATACAAATATACTTCATTACTTGAGTTAGTTTTAACTTCATACCCACCGTCGCTGCTAAAAATTGAAGAAGGCAAAGTTCCATCTTTTGCAGCCTCTGTAGAGCTATATCCAACTGTAAAAGGATTTAATCCTGCTTCGTCATCCAAAGTTATTCCAATTCTACTGGTAGAAGCAAAAGTTGAATCTAGCAAAACTCTGGAATAATGATTTCCGTCGTCGTATTGAAAATCCTTAAGATATAAATTTGTGGGTTCGTGGTCTGTTCTAGAAATTTCACGATAATTGTTTTTTATTGTAACTACATTCTTTAATGTAAGATTATCTTTACCAGTAGAATAAATTGCACCGCCTAAGCCATTAGAAGAACAATAGTTTGCTGTAAAGGTAGAATCTGAAATGGTCATAGTTGTTCCACTATTAAGAAAAATGGCTCCACCAAATCTCCCAGAATTACCAGAAAAAGTACAGTCATTTATTTCTGCATTTCCAGCAGTAATACTTATTGCGCCACCTTCCACATCGGATCTGTTATTTTCAAAAGTACATCCGTCCAGAACTAATTTACAATTCTCTGCATTAATATTTATAGCCCCTCCAGAAGAAGATTCTGCTTTATTATTTTTCAGATTACAATTTATAAAATCTACTTCTCCATGAACATCACAAATATTTAAAATTCCTCCGAACCCACTACTATTGCAATTTTGAATTGTCAGATCCATAAATCTTAAGCTATTGGATGTATCATTATCTTCATCATCTCCAAATACCATAAAAGGATTTACAGAACCATCAATAATATCATCTTCTCTATTTGAATTTAAGCCACATACATCAAGTAATATCTGCTGGTTCGCGTTAATACTTAATCCCATTGGAATATTAGTAGTTTTTACTACTGTTCCATCAATCCAAATTGTATATTTAACATCATTCTGTCTGATTGATTTTACTTTATCAAAAGCTTTATCAATAGTTGTAAACGGTTTTCTCCAGCTTCCATCTTCTTCCGTTGGCGCTACTTTAGTTAGAGTTCCACCTGTCCCTGTTACATAAATCTGAGTATCAATAAATTTATTTATGTTTTCCTTTGAAATAACAAGATTGGCATATCCATCTTCTGTAGGCTCTAAATATATTTCTCCAGAATATGCCCATTTGTTTGTTGTAACATTGGAACGCACACATAGCTTCTGCTTAATTGTACAAAGGTATACATCTCCATCAAAAACCTTAATAACAAAATCATAATCTCCAGGAGCTACATTTGCTCTAGCAAAGACTTTAGTTGTTGAATTTCCCACTGGCGATTTAAATGAAACTTGGTCAGATTCATTATTAAAATAAGCCTCTATAGTTAAGCCGTTTATTACATCCACGGATAATAAGATTTTTCCATTCCCCTTATCCTTTACATAATAGGTCTGGATAATTTCGGAATATTTTCTTCCCTGAATTACATCTATTTTTTTGCTGCCAGAAAAAACTTGGTTCTTAGCATTATTGCTGCTATCTTCAACATATCCAACAGCAGTAAATTCCCATTTACCACCAGGAACATTTTCAAAAACAAATACTTTATTATCACCTTCAGAGCTTGTTGAAGGTAAGGAAATTCCTTTTCCATTGCTGGCAGTAACTTCCCAGGTACAATCAGTATATGAAAGACCTGGAACTGCCGAACGCATATTTTCAAATTCGGTTGCTACAGAAACAGTAACTGTGGCAGGGCTTTTATTTTTTGAATTAAAATTACAGCCGGTAAATAATGCTGCTGTCAAAGTAAAAAATAATGCGGATAAAATCAAAAGCTTTTTCATTATTATTCCTTCACATTCAATACAATATAGGCACTATAAGAAAGGCCTTTATATTCATATTCAATTTCTAACATATATCGTCCGTTGAATTTTGGATTAACTGTCAGCGATTTTCCTGTTGAAGACAAAATTGTATCTCCGTTCAAGAGCAGCGACATCTTTGTAACATCACACAGTAAAGTGCGTTCATAGTTTCCGTAAACTTTGGCTGACAGAGTAGAACCGTTCTTACACCACAAAGAATCATATTCATCCTGCCAAATTGAACCTTTTGTAGCGGCCAATTCAACATAGAAATCAGATTCATTTGGAACAGCAATTCCAACACCAGATTTTTTAGCAACACCGGCACCATTTTCTAATTCCAGATAGTATCCATCGTTTTTGAGTGTAAAATAATCAAGATCCTTTTCTTTAATAGGAGAACTTCCTTCCAAAGGTCGCAAAACTGAATGACCAAACAATCCCTGAATATTTGTGTATTTGATGTAAGTCATTCCAGATGCAGTTTTATTATTCAAATAGAGATTTGAATTAATACCTGCTAACTGAATATCACATTTAACTTCATAATTTTTATCAGCAGAAGTGTAAGAATAAATGTAAGAATGGCTTAATCCAGAAAGAATCAAGGAACCATTATTTTCAACTTCTACCTGTCCCAAAATCAGATTTACAGCATTCAAAGTAACTCCACTGCCAATTTTTATACAAGTTGATGCTGCTGCAGCTGAACTATTTGAAATATGATATTTTCCCTGTCCGTTAATTGTAATGTATTTTAAACCGCTAGAATTAAATTCATAAATATTACCAGTCTCTACATCACTCAAAAGAATAATGTTTATATTATCAAATCCCTGGCTATTTGCAGCAGTTAAAGCAAGAGTAATTGTCTTATATGGAGATTTTCTACCACCATCACTTACTCCACTATAACTACTATCTACGAAGAAGGCACCTGCAACACTTACTTCGGAAACAGTCACAGCTTCAGAATCAACAAAAGTTGATTTATGAGCCCATGAAGTGAGAGTCCATTTTCCTGCAGTAAGATTTATTGTTACACTACCCTTTCCATGACCTTTTTTAACAACAGAACCATTTGTAGCTTCATAATATACTTCTGCATCAGAATTAGAAGCAGGAGCGGTAAAGGTTACCTTGCTGTATCCATCTTCATCTGCCGCAAGCGAAACACCACTAGTTGTAGAACATTCTGGAGTTTCCAATTTTTCCGACAAAGCCGAAACCTGCGCAACAGAAGACAATCCTGCTTTATCAAATAATTCAACCTTGAATGTACTTTTTTTATCGTTCAAATCCAAATCCGACAAAAAGTAAACTGTACGGGCATCATTTTCACCTGCAAA
The DNA here is from genome assembly GCA_045627625.1 of Treponema sp. GTDB lineage: Bacteria > Spirochaetota > Spirochaetia > Treponematales > Treponemataceae > Treponema_D. The sequence goes on along the minus strand of JAZQOB010000119.1, from coordinate 32,548 downwards.
AGTCATTCCCTTGTCGGTTGTACTTAAACCTGGAACTTCTGATGCCTTAAGAACAAAGCAATCATCTACAAGTCCTGCATTAGTTTTGTCATTCAAAATTGTTTTTACATTTTTTACAATTGCAGTTTTATCGTCTCCATTCAAAGTAATTTTGATTTTTTCGATATCACTATGAATTCCACTCATATCAGGCATATTAAAAGCCAGCAAATACTGCTCTTTATTTTTTGTTTCGTTGGTGTACTGCAATACAGTCATATTTTTTACTGCAGAAGGCTCTGTGTTACAGTAAAAATTAAAACTATAACTTGGAAATTGACGGGCCTTTGGGTCTGAATTAATAGGCTGATAAAGCTTCATAACCCCACCCAAGTTTACGCCTTTTCTATTATTCTCTTCTTTACAATATTCCAGTTCATACTTCTGAAGAAAATCAGAAGTCAAAAACATCTTTACGATAGAAGAATCTTTTCCGTCCTGCTCAACCCAAACATCAGAAAAGGTTATGGAACCAGGATATTTAGTTCTTTTTTCTGTTCCATCTTCTTCAGTTGAAGTTGTATATGTATACAAACCTTCAGCTTCCCAGGAAGCATTGTCTTTTGTAAACCCATACTCCAAAGTTAAATAATAGGATTCAGGATTACGCAAATAGAAAGTCACAACACGGTCATCTTCGGAAGAAATACAAACTGTACTTCCATTGTTGATTTTTGGATATTCCCCGTCAAAACTCATTAATTCAATAGCGGCTTCTTCAGTATATTTTTTAAAGAAGCTCTTCAGACTCATATCTGAATTACAACCGCTAAAAAGAGTCGAAAGTACTAAAAATGATACTACAGAAGTTAAAATCTTTTTCATCATCAAACTCTCCCTAGAACTGCCAGCCAATATTAATTGAAGGTACAACTTCAATCAAAACATTTTCTTTTGTAAAAGCCGAAACAACATCCAGGCTTCCTTCCATAAACAAGCGTGTCGAAATATACCACTGACCGCTGGCACCAACATCAAAACCATAAAAAATCTTATTGTAAGAATCCGAATTTACATGAGGAAAATGGAAAACAAAATTGTTCAAATAGGTAACACCACCACCCGCTCTGAGTTCCAGAGTTGCCACATGTCGCCTTTTTCGTGAATCACCTTTTTCAGCCTTAAAGAAAGGTCTCTGATAAACAAGATTTCCATAACCGCGAATAGTATTTCCAGTAATGGTGTATTTTTCGGTTTTATTTATATCAAATGTGTAAAAACCCGAAAGACCTAAACCTAAATATCCCCAGGTATGTTTAGAAAACATTAAGTTTGCTTTTCCGTTTAAGCTGAATGGATATAACCAGGTTCCAAGATAATCGTTCAAAGTTGAATCATAAATAAGAACCACATAAGAATATCCGCCACTCAAGTCAAAATCCACAGCTTTTTTATACTTGATTGTAATTGTATTTGCCGCAGTTTTTTTACTTTCAAGACCAGAAGCGTCCCGGACTACAAAATTGTAAATACCAGAGTCCAGATCTGACAGTTTAAAAGATAACTTAAGCTTTGTGTTTTTATCATCATGTTCAAGAATTTCTGGAACAAGTCCGTTTCGTTTACCATTTGGAATCAGATAATATTCCGAAAAGTTAATATCGTTTGGACCTTCCGAAAGTGTAAAAAGATTCTTTCCCGAAATAGTAAAGATACCATCGTTGTATTCATCAAGATACATGGTATTGCTCAAATTCAAATCAACACTGGCACTACGAACTTCAGGATAAAAGGCCTGGTAAATTGTAAAATCACACCAGTCCGATTCAACACTTGGAAAACCGAACAAATCGTAAGTAATAACTTTATAGCGATAAATACCAGGCATCAAATATGGCTGAACCTGAATTGAAGTTTCTCTTCCTTGTGTCGAAAGAGTATTTACAAATTCATAAACATCGTTTTTAGGATTCAGTTTTTCGATTGTAATATCATATTTATAAACATACTGAGGCTGCTTTTCTTCCCATTCAAGAATCTGCCATTCAGTTTCTTTTGCTAAAAGATCCTCGTCAATTTCATCTTCCTGAACTGTGAATTTCTGAACCTGCTTGGAGTTCTTTTTTTCCTTTGCCCAAAGCCCAGTCTGAAAAAGAGAAAAAACTAAAAGCAGAAGAAAAAGCTTATTGTGTACCGAACGCATTATTTGCCCCCTTAACATTAGCTTTTCCTGCAACTGGAACATCTACGCTGAATTCCCCTTTTGCAAGAATACCGCCCTGAAGTTTTGTATCCAGAATTCCATCCTTGTCTTTATCAATACGACGGATAGCTTCGACAGTAAATGTGAACTTGCCTTTATAGAGACTAGAACGAATCTTTTCGTTTTCAGGTGCATTCATAATTTCAATCCAAGGAATTTCATATGAAGTTGTATTAGTTGTATAAGCAAAAAGTTCCTTCTTTCCAGAAACAACTGCAACTCTATATTCAGTAGCACCAGAAACAGCACTCCACTTTAATCTGAAGGTTCGTGGATTATTCATATTAGACAAATAATCTGTATCCATTACTTTTGGAGTAGCACTAAGACTTGTTGCAGCAGGCAAAGGCTGAACAGGGCTTAAATCAAATCGTCCAACATGGTTTGCATCTGTATTTGAAATATCAATTCCATCATAAGTTTCTGCGTATACGATGATTTCGAAAATACCACCCTTATTCAAATCAGGGTTTTCAATATAAACTGTAGTTGGTGCAACCTTTGCTTCTTCATCATCAGAAGGAATCTTAACTACAGGTTCATTTTCTTCACCTTCAACAACGCGATAAACAACTACCTGAGCCTTGCGGACATTATCTACAGCTTCCCAGGTAATTCTGATTTTATTCATTGCGGCTTCGGCACCATTAATTTTTTCGTCCAAAGCTGGTTCAAGAATTTTTACCGGCTTTAATTTTACCAGGTTGAAAGTTTCTTCTGTAATCTTACCAACGCGACGGCTTGATACACCAGGAATTGCATTACTTCTTGGCTGAATTTCCATACGGTAATTTTCTTTATCCATAAAGCCCTGACCGTAATACATATCAATGTCAGTTTCGGTAGCATAAACATTGTCAGAGTGAACCATTTCTCCAGTTGCAACTCTAAAAATTTCTACCTTATAGAAATCAGCTTCTGGAACAGCTTCCCACTTGAGAGTATAAGGCTTACTGTCTCTGGCAACAGCTTTTCCTTTTGGATCAATAAGATTTGTTGCTCCTAAGTTTCCTACAACTCTAAAGCTTTTTGCAGGAGTATCTAAAACCATATTATCTGCAGTTGAAACAGAATGAAGTCTCCAGTAATAAGTTCCGATTGGAAGAGAAAGTCCATTAATGCTGTAACCTGCCGCAGAAGTCTTAAAAAGAATTCTGTTGAAGGCTTCATCTGCCGCAATCTGGAATTCACTTTCAAAAGGCTCAGGAAGATTCTTTTTCCAGGTGAACTGCAAGTCTGGAACAAGGTTTTCAGAAATCTGATAGCCGTTGCCTGGTTCAATAATTCTCTGTTCAGGATCCCCGTTCAAAGCATAGAAAGAATTTACATTTGAAAGAGGTGCAAGGTTTCCCTCAAAATCTTCAAAGTCAATTCCCCAGTACCATCTTCCTTCCGAAAGCATATTTGAAGTTTTAACGCTTAAAACATTTTCAGTAGTTTCAAGTTTTACAGCAGGGTTCGAAAGTGAAGGATTATCTGCAATTCTCAAAGTATATTTTGCAGCTTCTTCATCCATTCTCCATGAGAAGGAAGTATTTTTTGAACTCTTATCAATATTTACAATACCATCATTTGTAGGAACATATAAAACAGCCTTCTTAAGTTCACCCTTCTTTTCTACCCTGAAAGTATAAACTTCGGATGGAGCGGCAAAACCTTCACCATTCACTGCAAAGAATGGAGTAACCTGCCAGTAATAAACTCCCTCTGCCAAAGTAGAAATATTTGCAGAAGGTGAATTAACTCTGGTTGTTACCAAAGGATTTGACATATCCTTGCTGCGGCTGATAACCATTCTATAAGACTGAGCCATTGGAACTTCTGCCCATACAAATCGGATTGTAGGAATTTTAGTTCTATAAGTTGCACTAAAATCCTGAACAGGAGTTACAAGATTTGGAGCCAAAGCCTGAGTAATGGAAACTTTTGAGCTGATAGTAAAATCTTCGTTCTTATTGTTCTGTGTAAGACGGATTCTCCAGTAATAGTTTTTTGGAGGAAGCTTTACAGAATGGAATCCAGAAGGACTAATAAATTCAGAACTTAAAATTCTTGAGAATTTCTTGGAATCAGAAATTTCAAGAATCATCTGAGAGTTTTCAGGAAGATTTTCAGACTTCAAAATGAAGTTTACATCACAATCTCCCTCTGTATGATAAACCAGTTTCTGATTAGGAGCTGGACTCTTTACAACAATAAGAGGCGCACTTACACCATTTTCGTTTGCATCAAGACCTTCTCCTTCCTTAATTGAATGAGTCTGTCCTTTAGCATCAACATAAACTGCATCTCCAGAAAGTACCTGAACTTTAATTCCGCCAGTGCCTTCCATTTTAGCATTTGCAGAAGCTCCGGCAGTTACATTCAAAGTACCATTGTCACCATAGGAAAGCATAAAACCATTTGCCGAATTACTTGCATCAACCTGAGCTTCACCACTCTGGAGATCAGCGGCAACACTTCCGTCATCCTTCAGGAAAATCTGTGCCATTGTACTTTCACTTAAAATCATTACATTTTCATCATTAAAAGTGATAGTTGCTTCTGACAAATCTGCAGTATGAATTGTATCTCCATTATAGAGAAATGACTGCTGCTTAAGTCGGTCCCAGATAGTTCGGCCTAAAAACTTACGCTGAGCAGTTTTATATTTAAAGCTGATTGTAGCAATTGGTTCTTCATCCAGCTTTGAAAGAGTCTTAAAATAATTATTGTAAAACAGATAACCATTAACCGAAGCTCCAACTAAACATACACCAATTGCAGTAAGAAAGAGCCCTCTAAGGTTACTGCTTAACTTGGATTTTGTTTTCTTCTTCATTGAGGTTTACCTTTTCGAAATCAGGGAGTGGAATACCAAGCATATTACGCATTTCGTTCAAAGTCTTTGGACCAGTAGGACCAACTGCTTTGCGACAATCTTCATCAATTACAAATTCACTGTTTCCAGCCTTAAAGAATTTTTCAATATCAAAGTTAGGCATATTTACAACACCATAGAAATGCTGAACGCCCTTACCTTTAACATCAAAACCAACAGGAATCATTTCTACAACAACTTCCCGTTCTTCGTTTTCTTTAGGAATTGTAAAACCGTTTTCTTCACAACGGATAAAATCCATCTTCAAAAGATTGTAAGTATCTTCGGTAATCAAAATATCAGTTCCACAAGGCTTGTTAGAACTTTCGGTTCGTGAAGCAAAGTTTACAGGGTCACCAATGGCAGTATATTCCATCTTGTCATTAGAACCCATAATACCGGCAGTTGCACGACCAGTGTTCAAACCACAACCAATTCTGATGTGAGGCTTGTACTGTGCAAGAGGTTCATTTTCGTGAGCTTTAGTAAAGATTTCTGCATCCTTGTTGTATTTCATAAGGGCATATCGCATTGCAATAGTACCAGTAATAGCAGAAATTGCATCAGCCTTTACAATATCCTGATGAGCTTTTTCCAAAGTCTTTTTATTAGGATCAGAATCTGGAAGAGTTTCAAAATCAAGATTTTCTTCACGAAGGATTCCCCAAACTGCCATAATGGCATCACCTTCAAACTTATCAACATTTCCGCCTGACAAAGTAATACATTCAACCATGCGGCTCATATAGTCATTCAAGAAGGCAATAATTTCTTTTGGAGAATCGTTTCCAAACTTGTTTTTAAATCCGTCAGAAATTGCAGTAAAACCGCGAATGTCCGAGAAGAAAATAGTAATATCTTTTAAGTGAGGCTCAAAATCAAGACTCTTAGTAGCAATCTTTTTTGCAACACCCTGGTTTGTAAATTTGGCAAATACATTCAGGAAGCCTCGTTCATCTTTAGTACTCTGATTCAAAACTCCAATTTCATCTTTACGGTGGCAGTTAAGACCGTCAATAATATCTGTTTCAAAATTACCTTTCTGAATTTCATCGGCAGCAGCCGAAAGCTTACGCAATGGATGACTGATGGCAAATCTAGAGAACACAAGAATAATGATAATAGAAAGGAAGAATACAATTGCAGTAATCAAAAGATTGTTCTTTCGTGTATCTCTAACCCCTTCCAGAACTCTGTCCAATTCAACAGTAGTCATAACAAAAATATCAGAGCCTGGAATTTTTTCGTAGGCACCATAATAGTGAACAACAGCTTCATCTTCCCCAATAAGTTCAAAAGGAACCTGGCGTGAATCGTCGTTGTTCTGATTGTTTTCGCGAATCTGTTCAACAAGAGGATGATTTCTTAAGTTTTCACCAGCAATAACTCTGTCATTTTCTGGATGAATCAAAAGGTCATAAGTATTGTTGATTACATAAGTAATGTTTCCGCTTGAACCAGTACCAAGAATTTCGCTGAGCCCATGGCTGCCAAAAACAATTACACAAGCCTGATCACGACCATTTTCTTTCCATGGATAGTACATTGCAATAGTAGGAATCGAGAAAAATGGAGAAGCATTTACCGCAATAGTTTCACCAATGCAGGCACGATTCAAAACTTCTTTATTTGCACGAAGGAAATCGTCCATAATTCCGACATCGATTTCGTTAGATGTAAAAAAATGATTGTTCAGGATTTTGTCGTCGGATGGATTGTCAATTTCTACACTGTCTGCCGAAATAACATAGATTGCGGCAATATCCTGATTTCGTTCCAGGAACATAGAATAGGCCTGACGGGCATTTGCAGATTTGTGACCGCCCGAAATTACACTTAATAAATCCAAAAGCTGAAAAACATTTGCTCGGATAGAATCGATTTTATCTTTAACAGTAGAGGCCGCGCGACTGTTCAAAGACAGGTTGCTCTCTTCTGCAGTTACCTGAATGTCCTTTGACATAAGGTCAGTTGAAACATAAGTAAGTGACCCTAAAGAAACAAGAATAATAATTCCGAAGATGATAGCTAATTTGAGCCCGATAGGAAATCTAACTTTCATAACTCTCCAAATATTTTTTATACAATTAAATTTTTACTTTTTTTGACAGTATATTTTACAAAAAATTCATTTAGTTATTCTATGGTAAAATTTCCAAATTTTGAAAATTTCTTTGCATTCTTTGGAGTTAAAAAAAGATGGGGCTGTATGAACAAACACCATCTATCTTTCCAAAAACAGCTTTAAGCCAGCCTTGCCTTCTGGGGTAACTGGTTTTATCCATTTGCCAGAATACATGTGAATCTGCATAAGAATATAGCGGATAATTTCGTCGGCATAACAGCAGGCAAAAACTACCAGGAACGGAGCATGGAAAACATAATTTGCAAGTAAAAGGCATGGAAGTACAAGAATGAACATAAAAATAATTTCCAGCATTGTACCGTAGGTTGCATCTCCAGAAGATCGATATGTATCGTTCTGTGTCCAGTTGCCCATACGAATGATACATGCAAATCCATAAATGAATACAAGACCGGTTCCATATTCAAAAGAAAGACCGTTCAAATTCATCATATGCAGCAGAGGACCTCGAACTGCAAAAAGAACCAGAACAATCAGAGCAATTGTCACCTGGCAGAAATATACAATTCTGATTGCCCGCTGATAGGCATTTTTAATATTTCCAGCTCCAACTTCTTTTCCTACAAGAACCGAAGCCGCACTGGCAAATCCTGCAAAGAATCCAATTACCAGCCCTTCAATAGTTCTGAATACCGCAACCGCCGCAATAGCTTCTTCTACCTGATGGCCCAGAACAATATTGATCACCATGTTTCCAGCCCCAATCAAAAGTTCATTACAAATAATTGGGAAACATTTTTTTACATACAGAGAAACAAATTCTCTGTCCCATTTGAAGAAATCCTTCACCATAAAAAGGTATTTGTACTTAGTAGCTCCCGCACAAACAAAAATAACCAGAACATTTACTGCGGCAGAAATAACAGTGGCAATTGCAGCCCCTTTTACGCCCAATGCAGGGAATCCCCAGTGACCAAAAATCAAAAGCCAGTTGAAGAAAGTATTTGTACAAACCGAAGCAATGGAAGCATACAAAGGAATCTTTACTCTTTCGGTTGAACGAAGCAAAGAACTCATGGCAATCGAAAGTACCTGCATAATATAGGCAAAACCTACAATGCGGATATATTCAATTCCAATTTCCCGAATATGAACTTTATCAGTATAGATTTTTAAAACAACGCCAGGAGCAAAAATTGCCAGCAGAGTAAAAATGAGGGCTACAGTCAGCATGCAGAAAATTGTCATTCCATAAGAACGGGCAATTCCTTTATCATCCTTTGCACCCCAATACTGAGAGAAGAACAGAATTCCGCCACCAACAAAACCCCAGTAGCAGGAAAACATTAAAAATGAAAACTGAGCACACAGACCAACCGAAGCAACATAAGTTTCGCCCAGTGAAGAAATCATCATGGTATCGATCATGCCACCAGTTGTGGACAATAAATTCTGCAGTGCAACAGGAATTGCAATTGCACCAATCATCTTTACAAACTGTGGCCAGTTGAATTTTTCGTTAAGAGAAGTTTCCATCTTTTTTACCTATTTAATTGAAATTGACTGAATTACAGTGAATACACAATCACTTGCCCGTTCAATTTTTCTGACAAGATCAATGTAAGCCAATTCCGATTTTACTTCAGCACCATTTTCAAGACGAGCATGGCTGGCAGCCTTCAATTCCCGTTTTGTTTTAATAATCAGATCTTCTTCTGTAACAGAACGGATCTTTTCTTCATCTGTAATTCCGACAGTAATAAATGTACATGCATGTTCAAAGAAAAGTCGGACATGTTCATAATAATTGCTCAAATCCTTCATCTGTTCTTCACCAAGCTGTTCTTTATTCTTCTTAAGTTTGCTCAAAGTGTGAACCATAGACCAGCATTCATCACTCAAATCTTCCAGATTCTGAACAATTGTGATTAAGTGACTAAAATTATCCCGGTCGTCTCGGTTGGCATTTGGAAGACGCATACATTTCTGCAGGAAGTCAGTAATAGAATGATTCATATCGTCAATATACTGTTCGTCTACTTCGCTCTGTTCATATAAACTGTCAATTTCTGTTTCGTCTGAATTCAATGCCTGTCCAAAAGCATCAAGCATATCCATAACTTTGGTTGCCATCTTTACAATTTCTTTCTGCATCTGAACTGTATACACATCCGAAGAAATTCTACTGATAGGAAGAATTGCAGGGAATTTGTAATGTGCATCCTTTTCTTTCTGTGATTCTGGAATGAATTTTTCTGTAAGCTTTGCAATCTGTTTTGTGAATGGAAGGAAAATCAAAGTTACCGAAAGATTAAAGATAGTATGAAGCATTGCAATATGAGTTGTAATGTTTTCTGCAGGACTTCCCGGAACAATAAAATCAATAAGAGTAAGGAATGGATTAAAGATTATGAGGGCTAGGATAGTTCCCACAAGATTGAATCCAACATGAACTGCTGCAGTTCGTTTAGCATTAACACTTGCTCCGAACGAAGACATAACCGCATCAACAGTTGAACCAATATTACTACCTAATACTATTGCTGCAGATAAATTCCAAGGCAAAGAACCATTTGCTGCCATTGTAAGAACGATTGCAGTAGTTGCAGAAGAAGAGTGAATTAAAGCTGTAAAAAATGCTCCAATAAAAATACCAAGCAGAAGTCCTAAGAAACCAAGCTTTGAAAAATCCTGCAAAAAGGCAACAGATTCAGGTTTTAAATCCATTGAAGATTTAAGCAAACCTAAACCCAGGAACAAAAGTGCAAAACCCATAAAACAATCTGCAAAGTTATGAATCTTGAACTTTTTCAAATACTTAAGCAAAAATCCAATTCCAAATAAAGGAATAGCGGCTGCTTCAATACTGAATGAAAAACCAAAAAAGTTGATTACCCAGGCAGTTACAGTAGTACCAATGTTAGCTCCAAAAATAATTCCTATAGCCTGAGTCAGATTGATGATTTCAGCATTTACAAAGCTGACAACCATTACAGTTGTTGCTCCAGAAGACTGAATAATTGCTGTTACTGCAATTCCTGTTAAAACTGCTGTAATTCGGTTTCCAGAAATCTTTCGTAACAACACCTGCAGGCTGCTACCTGCACCCTTCTGAATACCATTGGAAAGCATTTCCATTCCAAACAACAACAGACAAAGAGACCCTATGAACCCTAAAACCTGGGCAATAATTGTACTTACCATAATTAGACTATACCTTGCTTAATTAATCTTTTCTATACTAGGAGTCAAGTCTAATTATGATAAAACAAAATCTTATTTTTTACTTCGAGCTAATCTGAATCCAAAGCTTGCTGCACCAGCAGAAGGAGCTCGAGTCTGGTATGATAAAATCAAACCGTCAGTTGCTTCTCCAAAGTAACTGCCACCACGCATAATGCGTTTACTTGAATCATCAGGATCAACATCCCAGCACCATTCCCAGACATTACCACTCATGTCGTAAAGACCGTAATCATTTGGAGCAAGTCCCTGAACATCCTGAACTGCACTTGCATTATTTTTGTGCCATGAAACTTCAGCAGGATCATCACTTCCACTGTAGGCATAATCTTTACCACCTTTAGCGGCATATACCCATTCCTCACAAGTAGGAAGTCTATAACCGTCAGCATCTTCGTTTATAACCGGAATGCCTGCCTTCTTCATAACATTTCCGTTGAGTTCGTAAACAGGAGTAAGATTATTTTTTTCGCTTAGTGCATTACACCACAAAACTGCATCATTCCAGCTAACCGCACCTACAGGTTTGTTAGCCCCTTCTGTAGGTACATCTTTGTTACTACTGTTGCCTTCATTTCCTTTTGCATTAAAGCTATAGCCATTTTTCAATGCCCATTGATAAACTTCGTACCACTGTGAATAAAGAGTTTCGGTTGGACTTATATAGTAATTGCCTGCTTCATATTCAATTTCAACAAAACCATCGTTGATTTCTGCGCGTTCTTTCCATACGGCAGTAAAAGTTTTGTCATCACTACCATAGATTTCAGGAAGAACTTCATTCATCTCATCAACCCATTTTACAAACTGGTAGCCTTCTGCAGCTGGAGCTTTAGGTTTTGAAGTTGAAGCACCATAAAGGCCCTTGATGGTTATGCTGTCACTGCCGTCTTCGAAGGTTCCGCTTTCGCCGGATGTAAAAGTGTAAGAAATAAGCTTACGATTATAGAAAACATAAACAGCTGAACCCTGCTGTGCCATACAGGAAGTAACAAAACCTTCATATTCATTTTCAAAGGCATCGATTGGAGAAGTATATTCCACAATTTTTTCATCATCGATTGAATCAAGTTCGTAATCAACAATAGTTTTTCCCCCAGTAGTCTTCTGAAGGAAATGATAAACTGAATAAGTGCCTTCCGAAATATACTGTTTGTATACAATCTTATCGCCAGTTACAGCAGAAGCATTAAAAATTACAGGTTCAGTTTTGATGTAAGAGCTTTCGTTGAATTTGTTATCAACAGAAGAAATCCTAAAGCTATAGGTTTCGCCATCTTCAAGGTCAGAAGTTTCGTAGTACTGAATTCCTTTCTGAATAAAAATTCCGTCATTCAGAGTAAAGGCACTTCGAGAAATTAAATCCGCATTGTAAATTTTAACACCAATAAAATCCTTGTCGTAAGGATCTTTCCAGGTAATAATGATTTTTCCATCTTCCGAGGCTACCTGAACATCAGTAACAACTCCAGGAGCCGAAGTATCAAAAATGACTTTACAACCAGAGAAAATTAAACTAAAAACAAATGCTGCTAAAAGTGCAGTTAACAATCTTTTCATTTTGACACCTCCAAATAAAAATTGGGATATAAAGTGAATTAAACTTTTTGCGAGATTTCTTAGACTTTTGAAAATTATTTATTTAGTGATTTTTGAATTAAGAAGTTTTTTTGATAGGACTTTATATTTGTTATTAATAGTATAACACAAGGGAAGTTAAATTTCAAATTTATTTTCCCTTGTGTTATATCCCAATTATTTTAGTTATCGCTCAAAGCAATTACAGGATCAAGTTTAGACGCTCTGATAGCAGGACTCAGACCAAAGAAAATTCCTACAAATACAGAGAAAATGAAGGAAATTACGCAGGCGTTGAAGTTTACAACATAAGCCTGTTTCTGGACGAATTCAACTACAAAGCTTAAAAGGATTCCCACAATTACCCCAATCAAACCGCCAAGTAAAGTAATGCTGGCAGATTCAACAAGGAACTGCTGGCAAATATCTGCAGGAGAAGCCCCCAGAGCCTTTCGAATACCAATTTCCTGTTTTCGTTCTGTAACCGAAACAATCATAATATTCATGATTCCAATACCACCAACCAGCAAAGAAATTGCAGCAATGGCAGAAAGCATCATACTCATAGTTGCAGTAATTTCGGACATCTGATCCAGCATAGACTGCATGGAACTAACACGGACAGAATTTGCATTTCCAGTTATATTTGTAATGTAGTTTTTAATGTCAGTAACAAGACCAGGAGCCTTATCATTTGAAGTTGCCTGAATCATAAAAGTGCCAGCCACTGAATTAGGAACAATCTTTTTCTCGTAAAATCCTCTTGGAATATACGCCGCACTATTTTCCATACCACTGCTGGATTCTTTTAGAACTCCAATTACTTCAAAACAGAAGGTAACCTTATCTACAACAAGATTTACCATTTTACCGACTGCATCACCATCAGGAAAAAAGTCTTCTGCAGTTTCGCTGCTCAAAATAACTTTCTGAGTTCCTTCAACATTATCAGTAACATTAAAGAAAGAACCTTCGCCCTTTAATTCCTTCTGATACATTTCAAGATAGCCAGTTTCAACTGCCGCACAGCTTACACTGGAAGAAGAATCTCCGTATGCCATAGTTGCACTTAAAGTATTCTTTTTCCAGATTTTTTTAATATTATCAATGTTATCAAAAAGTTCTTCGGCAAAACTATCAGTCAAAGAAACTGAACTTCCGGAACTTCTGCGATAAAAACCGCCTGCAGAAACCTGAACAACATCAAGCCCTGCAGAACCAAAAGTGTTTTCAACCTGTTTTGTAGAAGCCGCACCATAGCTGGAAATAATTACTACAGATGCAACACCAATAATTACACCAAGAAGGCTGAGAAAGGTTCTGGTTTTATTTCGTCTAAAGCTTTGAAGTGCATATATAAAATCTTCCCACATACTAAGCCTCCTGAATCAATCCGTCAAAAATCTTGATGCATCGTTCCATTGATGCACCAATTCCAGGGTCATGGGTTACGATAATAATAGTTGTTCCTTTTTCTCTGTTAATCTGACGGAACATTTCCATAACCTGTTTACCGGTTTTAGAGTCCAAAGCACCAGTTGGTTCATCTGCAAGAAGAATCTTAGGACGGGTTACCATGGCACGGGCAATAGCAACACGCTGCTTCTGACCACCAGAAAGTTCACTTGGGCGGTGCCCCATCCTGTCTGCAAGACCAACAGATTCCAATGCTTTTTCTGCCATTTCTCTTCTGTCAGATTTTGGAATTCGCTGATACTTCAAAGGAAGCATTACATTTTCCAGTACAGTCATGGATGGAATCAAGTGATACTGCTGAAAAACAAAACCGATAGTTTTATTTCTTAAAATTGCCAGTTCTTTTTCTGACATTTTAGATGTTAATTTTCCATTTATTTCAACAAGGCCTGAAGTTGGACGGTCAAGACAACCAATCATGTTCATACAAGTTGATTTACCTGAACCAGAAGGACCCATAATCGCAAGGAATTCTCCCTGTTGGATTTCGAAGCTGATGCCTCTTAAAGCCTGAACTTCGTTGTCACCCATTTTATAGGTCTTAACTACATCCTGAATTTTTACAACTGTTTCGTTCATACAAAAATCTCCCTATTAGAATGGAGGCATTCCCATTGGCATACCACCACCCATTCTACCTGAACCGCCTCTTGAACCGTTTCCGCCAGAACCAGCTCCAGCTGGAGGAGTAAAGCTTCCTGAACCTTTTTTCTTCTGACCAGATTTTGAAGCCTTCTGCTGCTGAACGAGCATTTCGCCACCAGTAAGATCACCCTGAATAATCTTCATGTAATCAGCACTGTATGGAACCGCTTTTACAGAAATCTTTTCCCCAGTTTTTGCAAGAACAACATATGCCTGCTTGTTGTCATCAAAACCAACAGCAAGTCTGTCTACAATAATATTATCCTTTGGTGCTTCAATTTGAATTTTTCCAGTAAAGCTGAAGTTAGGAAGAATTTCTTCAGGATAATCATCTATTCGAATTTTAACTTTTACAACAGTAGCACCACGGCTTGTAACTTCACCAATCTTTGGCCAGCTTTCAACATATCCGATTACAGTATCTTTATATGAAGAGAAAGTAAGATTTACCTGCTGTCCTACTTTAAGCTTTGCAACATCAGTTTCAGAAACTTCAACTTCGGCAGTAAGATAATCAACATTTACAAGATTTCCAATTGTATCTTTAGCTTCAACCGAGTCACCAACAGCAACATTAAAAGCCGCAAGAACACCATCAAAAGTAGCAACAATTTTACGGTCTTCAATTTTCTGAACATAAGAAAGGCGCTGTGTTTTTTTAAGACTCAATTCCTTTGCCGAAGCAGTAATTCTTGCAACATCAAGATCATAGTCCATTTTTGCAAGATCATATTTTTCCTGTGAATCATCAAGCTGAACAAGAATGTCCCCTTCTTTAACTTCATCACCGGCTTTTACATATACTCCAACAACAGTCCCAGAAGATTTAGCCATAAGCTTCTGTTCATTTGCCGCATCTACAGTTCCAGAGATTTCGATTACATTTTCGTAAGTTTCAACCTGAACCTGGTAGATTGCAGTTCCTTCAGGAGTTTTTTTCATGAATTTTTTAGCAACAAAAAGTGCCACTAAGGCAACAACTAAACAAATAATGGCAATAATACCAATTTTAATTCCTTTCTTCATTTTCATATTTAACTCCTACTTAGATGCTTCAACAAACATTGCGCTGAGTTCATCGTTATAAATTATAAATTCAATAGCATTAATTACTTTCTTTACTTTGGCAGACTGAGTGTTTACCTTTGCAGAATAATATTCACTTTCGGTAATAACCCCTGCTCTGTAATAAGAAGCTAAATCTTTTTCAACACCAGCATAAAGTTCGTAACTTTCATTATTGCTGTTCTTTTCCCAGTACAAATCTGAAAGCTGCTGCTGAACATCGATTTTCTTTGTTTCGTAGTTCTTTTTAGCAGTTTCAATATTCATAAGATCCTGCTGTTCTGCCAGATCATATTTCTGAAGGCTGATTTTATTCTGTCTGAAAGTATTAGGCGAAAGAGATGCCGACAAAGTAAAAGCCGGAGAACTGCCACTTTCAATTGGAACATTAATTCCAGCACTTACAGAAAGTCCTCCAAACTTTGAAGAAAGCCCTGCATCTAAAGTTGTAGTTCCAGTTGAAGCATTATTAAAAGTAACTCCGCCGTTTCCAGTCAAACTGAAAGCCTTAAAAGTTTCTCTTTCCATTGAGTTGATCTGATAATTCCACTGAGCTGATTCAATGTCTGCATAAAGAGTTTCGTCAAAATCTTCAAACTTCAAAGGAACAACTTCCTGAATGTCAGAAGGAATTAAAGAATAAACATCAATGTTGTCTGCAAGATTAATGTCGTAACCACAGTTTTTGTAGAACACAATAAAATCGTGAATCAAGCTTCGTTTTGCTTTTGCAACATCATATTCACTGTTTACAACCTTCATCTGTGCAAGACGGTAAGTTGAAGAGTTTTTAGAATAACCCTGTGCAGCGACTTTGCTTAAATCGATTTTGTTTGTATATAAAGAGCGTTCCTGGCTGATAATTGAATTGATGGAATTCAGAAGGCCTTTGAGTTCAGTATAAAACTGTTTTTCAGAATTAAGAGCCTGTTTAGTAAGCTTTCTCTGTGCCTCTTCGTAGCTTCGTTCTGCTTTCAGTAAAGTGATTTTTCGTTGCAACCCTGTAGAACTGATAATGTCTACAGATGCATTTAATTTAATATTTTCAAATTCTGATGAGTTTAAATCGTAGCTGTATTCTGTTGAAGCGCTAACCACTAAATTAGATGCATGAGGAATAGTTGCCTGTACCGAAGGTCTAACGCTAATTGATGCTCCACCATTTTCTGCCCGAACAGTAAAAGTTCCAGTAGAAAGGGAAATATCAAAACCATTGCTGATTTCAGTTGATTCTAAAGATAACTGAGCCTTTTGAGTTTCGATAGTCTGATTTTTCAGATTAGTGTCGTTTTCAAGGTATGATACAAGAAGTTCGCTAGTTGGAACTGCTTCAAATGCAAATAAGAAAATTGCATTTATCATCACCATGGAAAGTAGAAAAATTTTCTTCATCGTCCACTCCAGTATGTTTAGTTTATACTTCAAGAAACATTTATATTACAAATAGATACATTTATAACAGCATATTATATAATATGTTGTTATATTTGAAGATGAACCAGGATTTTTTGAATGAAGAGTGAGAGGTGACTTTTAGTTAAGTCTTTTTTTAAGGACAGAGGGAAAGCAGACAGTTTCATTTCCTGCCGGGAGGGGAAAAACAAGAGGTGATAATAAGGGTCTGGTTTTAACCGCAAACTTTGCGGTTAAAACTCTATCCCCACCTACATCACAAAATCCTTCTTATACTCAATTCCATCACCAATCAGTTCGCTGTAGCCGCCATTCTTTTTGGCAGGGGCAGCTTCGATTTTCTGGTCAAAGGCATCAATAACTTCAGAAACATGGGTAATAATTCCAAGCATTTTCCCGGAGTTCTGCAAAGATTTTAATGCATTGATAGATTCGTACAAAGGTTCGCCGCTTAAAGTTCCAAAACCTTCATCAAGGAAGAGGCTGTCTACCCTTACATTGCGGCTGGCAATTTCTGCAATTCCCAGAGCAAGCGAAAGGCTTATGATGAATTTTTCACCACCCGACATACTTGTTACAAGTCTGTCATCTTTTGCATCAGGGAAATTTTCATCATGAACTCTAAAATCAACTTTTCCAGGCACCTGAACTAAAGTATATTTATGACTGATCTGCTTAAGATAAACATTTGCTTTTTTCAGCAGATTCTTGAACTCGATAGCTTCAACAAAAGTCTGGAAGTCTTCTCCGCTTTTCTTTCCAATAAGACCCTGAATCACTGTCCACTGGTCGGCCTTTTCTTTTAATTCTACAAGTTCTTTTGCAATGGCAGTGCCTTTTTCTTTGTTCTGCTCATTTAACTGAAGCTCATTCTGAATTTCGCCCGAACGCTTGTTGTTCTGGGTTTTTGTTTCTTCCAGATTCTGATTTTCAGTTTCCAGTTCTTCTTTTGTTTTTGAAGTCTTATTCTGTTTAAGACATTCCTTGTAATGCTTTTCTGCTGAATCAAGATTTGCCTGAGTTTTAGAAGCCGCTTCTTTTAACTCAATATCCTTCTTCTTAAGTTCTTCAATTTCTTCTGCAGATACACGACAATCCAGAAATTCTTTTTCGCTGGCAAAACCATTGTCTGTAATTATTTTTACAAATTCTTTTTCTACCTTAGAAAGTTCGGCACTTCTCTTCTTTATCTGTGAATTAAGATTTTCCATGGATCCGGAAATTTTACTGTTTTCGATTTCCAGGGAATCTTTTTCATCTTTGGCCTTTTCAAAAGAATCTTTGAGAGAATTCAGTTTATTTTCAAAATTTGATTTTTCCGCATCAACTTCCTTATCACCAAATAAAGCAAATCGAGAAGCTGCAGCCTTTTCCTTTTCCTCATTTCTAGAATTGAATTTTTCAAGCTTTTCTTCATAGGCCTTCTTCAATTCTTCAAGATTGATTTCCTTAAGAGAAGCACTCAAAGTAGAAGTCAAACTTTTTAATTCGACAACTTCGTCTTTTCTTCTCTGGAATTCCTCGGCAAGTTCCGTCAGTTTCTCGTTGAGGGCTTCAAATCCTTCTGCCCCATCTTCAACTGCAACTTTAAGTTTCCAAGTGGCAACGGCTTCATTAACTGAACCTTCAATCTGAGAAAGCTCTTCTTTAAATTCTGCAATCTCTTTTTCAATCTGTCCCTTGCCCTGAAGCTTTACCGACAAATCTTTTTCTATTAAAGAAAGTTCCTTTTCCAGTTTTTCGATTTCATTGTGAAGTTCTGTAACTTTAAGAGAAATTTTATTATCTTCTGTTTTATTTTCTTTACTTGAAGGCTCATCGCAGGAAGGATGCTCAATTGAACCACAAACTGAACATGGCTTGCCCTTTTCAAGCTTTCCACGAAGCAGCATTGAAATTGAAAGATATTCTGCCGAAACAAATTCCTTCAGTTCCTCTTTCATCCTGTTCAATTTATTTGTAACAATTTTGTTATCTTCTTCAACTTTGGAAATCTCTCCAATACATTCTTCAAGTTTTTTACCAGAGTTCTCCTGCTTTGAAAGCAGAGCCAATGCCCTGTCTTTTTTTCCATTAAGTTCTGGAATTAAAACAGAAAGCTTTTCGTCCCGGGCATTTTTATCAAGGTATTCCCCAGATTCAGCAATTTTTTTCTCAGCTTCTTCCAGTTCTTCATTGATACTTTTTACTCTCTGATTTGAAGCTGTAAACTTTGTTTCTGCCTGATTCTTTTCATCTTCAGCATCAGAAAGACTGTTTTCAATTGTAACAATATTGTTATCCAAAAGAATTACTTTTGTCCAAAGTTCTTCATTTTCGCTCTTCTGTTTTTCCAGGTCTTCATAAACTTTCTTTGCAGATTTAAGTTTTGAATCTGCCGTTTTAATTGTTTCTCCAAGTTCTCTGGATTTTTCTTCCAATTCCGAAAGCTGATTTTTTTCTTCTTCGTCCTGATCCTTCAGCTGTTTATAGACTCCGTATGAAGCTTCGCATTTCAAGGCTTTTTCTGAACTGGAAAGTTTCTTTCTCTTTTCTTCAAATTCCGCCTGTTCTTCTTCATAGGCTTTTCTTGCATCCTGGGTATCTTCTTTTTCTGCCAGCAGGGAATCAAGCTGCTTCAACCAGTTTATTGCTTCTGTATTTTCAGAAATCTGTTTCTGGAGCTTTTCGTTTTTTTGAGGAATTGCTGCAAGCTCATCAGAAAGGGATTTTTCCATTTCATCACTTAACAATGAAATCTGATCCGCTTCCATCTTCTTTTTATCATATTCCCCAATGATGGTTTTTCCTTTAAGCCAGATCTGATTTCCAATATCCTTGTAATTGACCCCGCTCATTTTTGCTAAGATTTCAGAACGGTCGCTTTCCTTCCCCATGATAAAAGTATCAAATTTTCCCTGGGCAAGCATAATGGAACGGCAGAACTGACTGTAGTCCAGCTGAATTCTATCCTGAGTTTCTTTCTGGAAAGTTGCCAGAGCCTTGATATTGCCTGTGCTTTCTCCAGTTCCAAGATTTTCGATTATGTAGCCTTTTGTAGCTTCTCCGTTTGGATCTCCCTTCTTTCGCTTTAAGGTAAAAGTCGAACGGAAAACACCTTTCTTACATTCATAGGTAACGCTTGCCATACTTTTTACAGTATGCTTGGTCATAATTTCATCAATGAATTTAGATTCCTGGCGAGGAGTAACTCCATAAAGGGCAAGAGTAATGGCATCAAGAATTGTTGTTTTTCCGGAACCTGTATCTCCGTGAATTACAAACTGATTATGAGACTTCTGATAATTTGGATTTGTTAAATCGATTGACCAGTAACCCTTGAGAGAATTCAAATTGAAAATTTCAATTTTATTAATCTTCATAGCGTTTTCCTCCCTGATAATCGTTTACAGAATCCAGCAGCAGTCCAATATATTTTTCTTTTACTTCGTCCTGCTTTGCCTTAATCTGGTCTTCGTCCAAATCTGTTTTATCAATCTGATATTTTTCAAGAATAAGTCCGGTAAAGATATCTTCAAAAGTCAGTTCTTCAATGTCAGAATCATCCAGAACATTGTAGCGGGTGCCAGAAACATCCTGTTCTTCGTTTCTTTTTTTATGAACGATTGCAACATTTTCCGGAAGTTTTTCGCTTAAACTTTCAATTAATACATTGATATCAATTCCTTCCTGCCAGTTGTAACAGACTTCAATATTTGTTTCCATTTCGGGTGGATTTTTTACATATTCAAGAACCTGTTTTTCGATTTCGGAAGTGTCTCCGGTTATGCGTTTATAAACCACAGTCTGAGGAACTTCAATTTTTTCGACCTTTAGTTCACTACCCTTTCTGGCTTCAACCGAAAGAACACAGTGAGTAATTCCCGATTCATCAAATCCAAGTACAAATGGTGAACCTGAATAACGGATTTTAGGATTTTTTGCCACCATTGTCGGATAGTGAATATGGCCCAAAGCCACATAGTCAAACCCCGCTGGAAAAGTTCCCACATGAATTGAACCCAGATTTCCAACAACATCCAGCTGTCTTCTTCCGTCATCACAGGCAACTTCAGCTTCAGTTTCCGAAAATCGTCCTTCCAGATCTGCAGCATAAAGATGGCCTGTTGCAATAATAGGAATGTCTTTTTCGCCTCTTAATTTAAGTGCCTGTTCATACACCTTTTCATAAAGAGCTTTGTAAGCATTATCTCCAAAATTTTCACTCTGCCCTTCTTCATCAAAAAAACCGCGAAGTTCATTTTCGTGAACATAAGGAACTGCCGCACAAATTCCAATTACCTTTCCTTCTGAATCGGTCAGCTCAAACACCAGGTCTTCAACTTTATGGTTTGCAACAGTTCCTACAACATGAATATTCAAGACATTTAAAATGTCTTTTTGAGAATCAAGAAGAATTCCAGAGTCATGATTTCCACCAGTGATAACAACATTGTTACAATTTGTTTTAAGAAGAGAAGCCAGAAATCTGTTGTACTGTGTACGGGCTTCAGTCGGTGGATTTGCGGTATCAAAAATATCACCGGAAATAATAAGGGCTTCTGCATCCTGCTTATTCACTTCGGATTTAAGCCACTCAAGAAAACGGCTGAATTCATCCCCTCGTTCAATATTATGCATCCGATTTCCTAAATGCCAGTCCGCTGTGTGAATAAAACGCATTCTGCAAAAGCCCCCAATTTTAAATGACTATACCATTACGGTATTGTTAACATAGTAAAGTTTTTTATTTTGACAATATAAAAAATTAAATAATTTAAATTTTTATTCGGAAGGAGTAATACTTTTTATATATTCCTGTAAATCCTTATTGATGTTGAACGGCTGTGTAAAAGGATCCATTACAATTTCGGAACAGTCTTCCAGCCCATCAACAAATCCAAAGCACTCAAGAAGAGGCAATATAACAAAGTTGCTATCTTCAACTTCATCATAATGGTTTCCAGCTTCGCTTATATCACTGAAAATCGGAAAAGACTCTTCTCCTTTGTCATTTGTAACAACAATAGGAAATCTATGTCCCTCAGAATCCACTCTAACCGGAACATATATAGAAGAATCATGAAGACAGCACAGCAGTTTAAAGAAGTTTTCTTTGGTTTTGTTTTCAAAAAAAAATCTTTTTAATTGTAACAACTCTGTTATCTCATCTTCAGTTTCATCATCATAAACTTCAGGAAGTTCAAAATCAATCAGACTCTGCAAAGAAGCTTCATCCCAAATTTCCTGTTTCATCAGTTCCTTATTGATGTAGTTCATAAGCTTATCACCGATTTTTTCAGGAACTTCAACACCCGAATGTCCATGGTGCCATTCAATTTCAGGAAAGATGATTTCCATTTTATCAGCAGGCAGAGGATTTTCTTTATCACAATCAAAAGCCGAAAGAATAATCATATCTGCATAGTGAACAACAATATCAGGATCATTGCCTTCTTTATATTTGTAGTTTTCATCTTCGTAACATTCATCCAGAAACTTTCCAATCATGGCAATTCCGTCGTGTTTTGTACCAACCCTCTGAAGAATGAATAAATCGTTTTTTTTCAGATTTTCCCATTCACGGATACTCCAGTTGGTAATTGAATAATCCTTACTTTTTAAAAGATCCTTTATAGTCTGCTTATGCATTTTTGGAGTATATGAAGAAATGTTTGGATTCCATCTTAAAATATATAAACTCATAGAAAAGCCCCTCCTCAGAACCTTTTATTATTTTAGCATAGAAAAAAAATTTTTCATGAAGAAACCAAAAATTTATATGTAACACTTTTGTTATTTATATAGAAAAAAGACTCATAGAGACCAGAAAAGATCCTACAATGTAACAGTTATGATATAGTTAGAAGAAATATGTAACAGATTTGTTATCACAAGCCTCTATATCTAGTAGAATTTATGATGTAACAATTGTGTTATCCACTATATATGTAACAACATTGTTATCTAAAGCCTGTTTTTAGTAATTTAGAGATTTTTTTTCACAAAAATGTAACAGTCCGGTTATCAAAATATGTAACAACGTTGTTATATTTGTCCACATTTTTCTGTGGATAACCCGTTTTTCATGTAACAGATTTGTTATTTTATTGAAGATCGTGAATTTCATGTGTATTATAGAAGAAACTAACACTTTTTATATTGCCTGTAACAACACTGTTATCAGAATGTCACAGTTTAGTTATTTCTACTATTATATCTAATAATTAACTAATAATATATTTAAACTAATAATAATTCTGTGGAAATTGTGGAAACCATCTAAATAGATAACAAGAATGTTACATAAATTTAGATAACTACTCTGTTACAAATCTACAGAAGAAATAAGAGCATATCTTACATCATCTTTAAGAACAGGAGTTGGACTCTTGAACAAAGTAATTCCTGCTCCAGATTTGTCAATTTCAATATTTAATTCAGGATAATATTTAGTTTTAATTTCTTTGATGTGATCAACAATTCTTGCATAATTTACATTTGCAGTTTTTGGATCAGAATCTTCACCAACTGGATTGAACTGTTCAACAAGCTTATCACGAGGAATAAAAACACCCTTGCCATCATCTTCAAGTCCATTGTTACGATAAACAAGCCATGCATAGATGTCTTTTCCTACAGGGGAAGAAATATCTTTGTAAACAGTGTAATTAATTGGAACGCCATGCTTCTGACAGAAAGCTGCAAAGTTTGCAGAAAGAATAATCTTGAATTTTCCTACTCGAGGATTTTTTGAATCTTCATCAAGAATTTCCTGATACTGAACTCCATCAGTAAAAAGAATTGTTCCTGTTCTTTTAGTTCGGACATTTACTTCGCCCTTAGGAATTTTTTCTCCAGGAGCGTAAAGGTCTTTAAAAAGATAAGCCTGAGTTCTTTCTACAACTTTCTGTTCAAAAGAGAAGGTTGCTCTTGTAAAACATTGAATCTGTTCCTGAATTTCTTTTCCTCTCTGTCGAGGAAGCTGCATTTCGTTTAAAAGCTGAGAAAGGGAATCAAATTCCATAACTACAGGACATGCTTTATTTTTAGAAAGAACTGCGTGAGTTGTAAAAATAGAAAGGAGGAGACGGCCGTATTTTCCAAAAGGGACATTAGTTGGTGAGTTGATCATTAAAGTAATACCATTGCTGGCGTTACGAACAAACTCCTTTTTTCTAATGTTTCTAAATGGTAATGATGCTGTTGTAAAATAACTTGGGAGATAGCTGAGAGTCATTTGAGCTGGCAGCTGTTCTCCTTCGTACTGATCAAGCGAATCAAACAATTCATATGCTGAATTATCAATTGGTGCAACTGAATTGTTCTGATCTATTTTCTTTCCCATTTAATTTTTCCCCTACCCTTTTGAATGCCTGATGTATGAATTATTTAACGCCTGCTTTTGAAATGCGGGCATTTCCATTGTTTACCATTTCCATGACATATTCAATACTCATTTCGATACCTGAGTTCATTGTAATGCCATACTTTGCAAAGAAGGATTTGAATTCTGCTCTTTTACCGCTGCTTAATCTTGCAATTACAGTATCAGAATATTTTGGCTCATCAGTCTTTGCTTCAGGTTTTTTTTCTGCTTCAACTTTTGGAGCAACAGTTTTTGGTGTTTCTTCTACAGAAATTTTACTTACAGTTGAAAGTGTTGAACGAACATCAGGAGCAAGTTCATTTGATACTGCTACAGGCTTGATTGTTGTAGTTACTGCTCCATCATCTTTGCGTGCTATTGGCATTATTTAACTTCCTTGGCAAGTGCCTCAATTTCATCAAGAACTTCTTTTTTAGTTCCCTTAACATACTGAACGGGAAGATGAGCATTAACAGCTCTCTGGAAACTCTGGTCAGAAGGAATGATAAAAAGATTGTAGTCTGACTGCTGCATCTGGTCTTTAATCTGATTTGAGATTGCCTTTCGGCTGTCGCAGTTATTTACGATTACAGATTTGAGAGCAGGCATATACTTCTTTCTCTTCTGGAAGTTTTCGAGCAGAGTTTTGAAAATTGAGAATCCATCCAGTGAGTAAAGATCAAGAAGCATTACAGGAACGATTTCGTCTGTTGCCTGATAGATATTTTCTTCAAGAGCTTCAAAGGCTGGAGATGTATCGATTACACAATAATCAAATCCCATCTTTACAAGTTCGTCTTTCAGGTCACACATGATGAATGGTTCAGATGCTGCCTGATTCATTTTATATGCTCTTAATTTTGGGCTTAAAGAAAAAGTTGGAAGAACATAAAGGTTCTCAATTTCGGAAGCTACAACAGCTTCTTCAACAAGACATTCTCCGTAAAGAACATTTGCAAGTTCCTTGTTTACGGTTTTTAAAAGTGTGTTTGTTGCGTTTCCCTGAGGGTCAGCATCGATCAAAATTACCTTGCTTGTTTTTGCAAGTTCTGCGGCTAAAGAAATGGTAATTGTAGTTTTGCCAGTTCCGCCCTTCTGGTTTCCGATAGTAATTGTTTTCATATTTTTATGATAGCATAATGCTAATCAAAAAGCAATACAAAAATGAATAAAAATAATCAAAATAATCAAAAATATAATAAAGTGATTAATAAATTGATAGCAAATTAATAATCAAAATGATTAATTTTATTATAAAAATGCAATACGCGAAAAACGGGCCATTTTAGGGGGTCTTTTAACTTTTTTGAATAATTATTCGATTTTGTTAAAACACCCCTGTTTTTGGGCCATTTTCGCGTTTTTGAATTTTCAGGAATTTTGACGAATTTTCACTGTTTTTAACTTGTTTACACTGCCATTTTTTTGCCGTAAAATTAAGTATGTCAAAAAAGAAAAAGTCCGTACTGATAATCTTCCTCATTGTTATTGCCATGCTTTTTACAATAATCATTTCCTTTTCATTTCAGAATGGAGTAATCAACAGAATTGATGAAACTGTGGATGATGTTGAAGTTGAAAATCATATTGTAATTATTGGATCTTACGAAAACGAATTCTTCCTTAAGCAGGTACTGGAAGGGGCAGAGGGCATTTGCGATGATTATGATGCCGTCGTTGAATTTTATGTTTCCCAGTCTCAGGCGGAAGATGTCTTACTTCAGTCCATGTTTGATTATGCTTCCTTTGTAAATGCGGACGGAATTATTGCCTACATTTCCACTTCTTCTGAATCAGTAAAAGATGTTTACAATATTGAAGACCAGGAAATTCCAATTGTAACAACCGGAGCCTTTGCCCCACAGACACAGCAGATTTCCTATATTGGTACCAGCTACTGGGAACTTGGCCAGGTCTTTGGTGAAGAAATTGTTAATTCGTTAAACAAGGAAGGAAAGGCCTACATAATCTGTTCGGCCCCTCTTTCTAATCCAAACTTCAGTAACTTTACAAACAGCATTCAGGCAATGCTTCTGCGTCATCCGGGAATCTCTTTTGTAATTGTTGATCAGCTTTCGGAAGACTTTCTTAAAACTATTGAAAATGAAACAGAAGAAAACAGAATTTTTGCCTGTCTTACTGATGAAGATACTTTGACTTTTTCCCAGTATTCAACTGAATATAATCTGAATCATGATGGAACTCTTTCCATTATTGGTTTTGGTTCCAACGAAAACTGTGAACTTTATCTGCAGAAGGGAATTCTTTCGGAGCTGATTTCTCTTGACCCAAAGAAAATTGGTGAAAATGCGCTGCGAGAAATCTTTGAATACAAGAATAACGGCTATGCCAACAGCTATATTGCCGCTGATATCAAAATAGAGAAGGCACGCTAGTTATGGATAAATCATTTGTAAAAATCAGAAAATTCATTGAAAACCTCAGCATGCGAAAGATTATCATTGCATCAATCTTTTTTGCCATTGTTTTTTTGAATATTGTACTTGCGGGAACCCTCAGGCTTAATCTTAAAGGTATGACGACTTTAGGTTATGCCTATAAATCAAACTCCGAAATTAACGATTTTTCGGAATACTTGTCCAATACAGAAAAGTACATGGAAAATTATGTAAGCTACCGTACTTTCGAAAGTATCGATTCCTTCTATATGAACCGTGGAAAACTGGAAGAATTGTGTCAGAACCTGCAGGGAAAGCCTTCGAAAAATGTAGTTCTCCAGAAGGAATTCATTGTAAATCAGCTTACAAAATCTTTTATTTTCTATAGTAATAAAGCAATTGCAGCCCGCCGTTCCTATAATCAGGAAGAAGTTGAAGTTTTTTATAAAAAGGCAATTGACTGTTACAAGCTGCTGGTTTCGGAAATGCTCGAACTGAACAAGCTTCTTCTGGAAAAAAATGCCTACAACTATACAAACAATCTTACACAGCTTTCTAATTCCAGTAAGATAAGCATTTTCCTTCTGGAAATTATTTCTGCAATTATTGTTCTGGTTCTTTATCTTGTAATTACTGCACTAACAAAACCTCTTGTAGAAATTTCCCAGGTTGCCCATAGAGTTTCTAAACGGGATTTTGATGTTCCTCTTTTTAATAATTCAGCAAACAATGAAATTGGAAACATCTGCCAGGCTTTTGACCGAATGATTATTTCAATCCGTGAATATATTGATACAATCTGGGAAAAGGCCAGAACAGAAGCTGAACTCAAGGAAAAAGAAATGGAAATGCAGGCCCTTTATACTGATGCTCAGCTTCGTGCATTGCAGAATCAGATTAATCCTCATTTTCTTTTTAATACTTTGAATACCGGTGCACAGCTGGCAATGATGGAAGGGGCCGACAAGACCTGCTATTTTATTGAACAGGTATCGGATTTCTTCAGATATAAAATTCAGAATCAGGGACAGACTGCTTCTATCAGTGATGAACTTGGTCTTGTAGATAATTTTGTTTACATTATGAAGGTGCGTTTTGGACAGCGTCTGAACTTTGTAAAGGATATTCCTGCAATTCCTCTTGATGCTCATATTCCGATCATGACCTTGCAGCCTCTTGTTGAAAACTGCATTAAGCATGGATTAAAAAATGAACAGGGGGAAGTTGTTCTTAAGGCTGAACTTTTTGAACGATACATTGAAATTTCAGTTTCGGATAACGGAGAAGGAATTCCTGATGATGTAAAGCAGAGTGTTTTTGCGGCTGTAAATGCAAATCAGACTCAGCTTACTGTTGAAGGGTCAGAAAAAAATCCTGAACATACAGGGACAGGTCTTGTAAATGTATTTTTAAGATTGAAGTTGTATTTCCATAGAGACGATATTTTTGATATAACTCAGAATGAAGACGGAATAGGTACAAAATTCATATTAAGGATTCCATATCATGTATAATATTTTGCTGACAGATGATGAACAGATTGTAATTGATTCTCTTTCTTATATTATCAACAAGAACTTTGAAGGTCAGGTAAAGCTTTTTACCGCTCTTTCAGGTTCCCGGGCCCTGGAGATAGCAACTAAAGAAGATATTGATATTATTTTTATGGATATTAATATGCCGGGTCTTACAGGTCTTGAAACTGTCAGCTGTATCTTAAAACTTAAGCCGGAAACCGTAATCATCATTCTGTCGGCTTTTGACCGCTTTCAGTATGCACAGGATGCCATCAATCTTGGTGCCTACAAATATATTACAAAACCTGTAAACCGAAATGTTGTAATTCAGACAATCCGCAGTGCCATGGATTTTGTTGATACAAAAAGAGGAAATCAGTCGGTTGAAAAAGAAATTCAGAAAAAACTGGATTTTGTTTCGCCAATGATCGAAAACGATTTTATTTTCTCCTGCATTTACAGTAATGACAAAGGAATCGATTCAAAAGCCTATCTGGAATACTTCAACATCAACTGCAAATACTGGTGTTCCCTGGCACTGGAATTCCAGAACATTACATCCCAGAATCAGCACGACATTTATGTAAAGGTAAGAGACCTGTTGAATGAAAACCAGCGATGCCTTGTAAGTACCTTCATTATGAATCAGATAGTCTGTTATGTTCCTCTTGATGAAGAATATTCGGAAACTGCAATGCTGGAAGGTATGATTAAAAGCCTTCATTCAAAAATGTCCTACAATATTGTTCATGGAATCCGTATGGGTGTAAGTCAGGTTCGGGAAGATCTGGATTCTTTTTCGGAACTTTATCGCGAAGCAAATACTGCTTTGAACTGTACTGATGCTGCCGGTGGAATTTATTTTTATCATCAGCTGGAATCTGAAAATCTTGAACAGCCTGTTACAAATAAGGATGAACTTAAGAAGCTTCTGCTTATTAAACTTCGTCAGGGTGAAGTAGACAGTGTTGAAAGTCTGAGCCTTATGTATGCAGACAAACTGATTGCAGAAGAATCGGATTTGAACAAAATCAAGAATCTGTTCTTTGAAATGATTGTAACTGCAAAAAATATTACGGAAGAAGTGGATGAAAAATATTCCAGCGAAGTGTTCAGTCAGGTGTTTTCAATTTTGAATTCCGAAAATGATGTAAAGCTTCTTACAGAGTATCTTCAGAAAATGCTTCTGGAATATGCGTCGGTAATCAACGGCGTTAAAAGCAGAATGGAAAATCCTCTGATTACAAAGGTCTGTTCATATGTAAACGAACATTTGAGCGAAGAGCTTTCACTGGATCAGATGGCAGAATATGCGGGAGTAAGCTCTTTCTATCTCAGTAAAATCTTTAAGGAAGAAAAGGGTGTAAATTATATTGGCTTTGTAACAGATAGAAGACTGGAGATGGCACAGAAGCTGTTGAAGGAAACAGATATTTCCATCAAGGAAATTACAGCAACTATCGGTTATAACGACCAGAACTATTTCAGCCGCTTGTTTAAGAATAAGTTTGGTCTGTCCCCAACAGAATATCGCAAGTAATTTTTTAATAGGGTAGGGGAGAAAATCAGGAGTGTTTATGAAAAAGAATATTGTAAAGAAAATTATTGTAACAGTGTTGTTATCATGCGCCTTGTTTGGATGTTCTAAAGGGGGAAAGGATAACGGAAAAAAAGTTATTTTTGGAACCGAAAAACAGAATTCTGTAAAAGATACAAAAACTATCGGATTTTCAATTGATACGCTTGCAATTGAACGCTGGCAGCGGGATCTTGATATTTTTGTAAACCGGGCAAAGGAACTTGGTGCAAATGTAATTGTTCAGAATGCGGGAAACAGTCTGGAAGAACAGAAACGCCAGCTGATGTATCTTGCAGAACGCAATGTTGATGTGATTGTAGTTTTGCCAAAAAAAGCCGACGGACTTGCAGATACAATTCAGAAAATCAAGAACAAGAATATTCCTGTTGTTTCTTATGACCGCCTTTGTCTTAATTCGGATGTAGATTTGTATTTGAGTATTAACAGTCAGACTGTTGGTGAATTGATGGCACAGCAGATGCGTCATATTACAAATGCAACAAACTGGTATTTTATTCTTGGAGCCCAGGAAGATTACAACATGACCCTGATTGAAAAAGGAATCAATTCTAAGATTTATGGTTCTCCAATCAGAATCGGTCATACTTTCTATACCAGTGGCTGGAACTACGACCTTGCCTATGAAGAAATGGTAAATCTTATTACAGGCGGAAAGATTCCTGATGCAATTATCTGTGGAAACGATGCTGTTGCCGATTCAGTAATTTCTGCTTTGTCTAAATATTATCCTGATCATCATATTCCTATTTGCGGACAGGATGCAGAAATTGCCGCATGCCAGAATATTATTGCCGAAAAGCAGGATTTTACTATTTATAAACCAATCAGCCAGCTGGCAGAACAGACTGCAGAATATGCGGTAAAAATTGCAAAGGGAATTGATTTGTCAGAACTTACCAAAAATATGGAAACAATCGACAACGGCTTTGGAAAAATCCCTGTTGTATGGCTGGAACCAAAAATTGTCACTAAAGAAAACATCGATTCTGTAATTATTGATTCAGGTTTTCACACTTACAACGAAATCTATCACCAGAAATAGCACTTTAGCACAAAATCAACAACAAAAAAATCTAGATAATCCTAGGGAATTTTCCTTAGGATTATTAAAAATTCAAGAAATTAACAAGATTTTGAAGAATTTTGATGAATTTCTATTGTTTTTTGCTCCTATACTGTTATCAGTGGCAAAAGGGCCACAATAAAAAAAAAGGAGAAAAAAATGAAAAAACTTGTTGCTATTCTTTTAGCAGGTGCAATGGCACTTTCTTTCATCGGATGTAACAAAACATCTGGTGCAAGCTCAACAAAAGTTGGTGTTTCTATGCCAACAAAAGACTTACAGCGCTGGAATCAGGACGGTGCTAACATGAAAGCTCAGCTCGAAAAAGCTGGTTACACTGTAGACTTGCAGTATGCTGCAAATGATATCCCTACACAGGTATCACAGATTGAAAACATGGTTACTGGTGGATGTAAAGTTCTCGTAATCGCTTCTATCGATGGTACAGCTCTTTCTAACGTTCTTGAACAGGCTCGCAAAAAGCAGGTTCAGGTAATTGCTTATGACCGTCTTATCATGAACTCAAAAGCAGTTTCTTACTATGCTACATTTGATAACTACAAAGTTGGTACACTCCAGGGTGACTACCTCGTAGACAAATTGGGACTTAAATCACGCACAGCTGATGATCCTGTAAACATGGAATTCTTCACAGGTGACCCAGGTGATAACAACATCAACTTCTTCTTCGGTGGTGCTATGGATGTATTGAAACCTTACATCGACAAAGGTGTAAACGTTTGTCCATCTGGCCAGACAGAAAAAGCTCAGGCTGCTACATTGAACTGGTCTACAGAAGAAGCTCAGAAACGTATGGAAAACCTTATCACATCTAACGGATATGGTCCAAAGGGAACAAAACTTGATGCTGTTTACTGTTCAAACGACTCAACAGCTAACGGTGCAACAAACGCTCTTCTTTCTGCTGGATATACAGCTGAAAACTTCCCAATCATCACTGGACAGGACTGTGATATCGTAGCAGTTAAGAACATGTTGAAGGGTACACAGGCTATGTCTATCTTCAAAGATACTCGTACATTAGCTTCAAAAGTAGTTGAAATGGTTGACGCAATCATGAAAGGATCTAACCCTCCTGTAAATGATACAAAAACTTATGACAACGGAACAGGAATTATTCCTTCATTCCTCTGTGACCCAGTATTCGGTGATATCAATAACTACAAATCATTGCTTATTGATTCTGGATATTACACAGAAGATCAGTTGAAATAGTTTTTAATCTAAACTAATTCAGAATTCGGAATGCGGATTTACATTTATTCAATATAGAAGTTACCCGTGTTCCGAATTTTTTTTTGAAAAAATTGTAAAACTAAACAAAAATCAGAATTAAAAAAAGAGGGGTTCCAATGGCTAAGACATTATTGGAAATGAAAAATATTACCAAGATATTCCCAGGTGTAAAGGCACTTGATAATGTAAATCTTGTTGTTGAAGAAGGCGAAATTCACGCTATTTGTGGTGAAAACGGAGCTGGAAAATCAACCTTGATGAATGTTTTGAGTGGTATCTATCCATACGGGACATATGAAGGTGACATCGTCTACGATGGCGAAATCTGTAAATTCCAGACTATTAAAGACAGTGAAGCTAAAGGTATTGTAATTATCCATCAGGAATTAGCCTTAGTACCACTTCTTACAATTGGTGAAAACATGTTCCTCGGTAATGAACGGGGAAATAAAGCAAAAATTAACTGGTCTGAAACATTTGATAAAGCAGATGAACTTTTATCAATGGTAGGACTTAAAGATTCTTCTAAAACACTTATTAAAGATATTGGTGTTGGAAAGCAGCAGTTGGTAGAAATCGCTAAGGCTTTAGGTAAAAATGTAAAGCTTCTTATTTTGGATGAACCAACAGCTTCATTAAACGATACAGAAGCAAAACATCTTTTGGATCTGCTTCTCGAATTCAAAAAACAGGGAATGACTTCAATTATTATTTCTCACAAGTTGAATGAAGTTTCCTATGTTGCTGATAAAATCA
>JAZQOB010000118.1:0-11008 GCA_045627625.1 Treponema sp. | reverse complement strand
CATCAAGGAAGTCCTGGAATACTTTTGGACCAAATGCAAGGCTCAAAATAGCTCCACCTACTCCAGAAGTTGAAGAATAGCGGCCACCAATGTAATCATCCATATAGAAAGCAGCCATGTAGTCTGGGTTGTGAGCCAATGGAGAAGTTTCTGATGTTACAGCAATCATGTGTTTAGAAGCATCGCAGCCAGCAGCCTTGATGAATTCTTTTACAAATGATTCGTTTGTTAATGTTTCAAGTGTAGTTCCTGATTTTGAAACCAAGATGAAGATTGTTTTAGAAATATCTAATTTTTTGCAAACAGCTGCAGCATCATCTGGGTCAACGTTAGAAATGAAGTTTGCTTCCATTTTGAAAGTGTTGTTTTTCTTTGCCCAGTTTTCCAAAGCAAGGTACATAGCGCGTGGACCAAGGTCAGAACCACCAATACCAATCTGACAAACTGTTGTATATTTTTCGCCTTTTTCGTTTACGATTTTTCCAGAGTGAACATCGTTAGCAAAATCAGCAATTCGTTTTACTTCGTTGATATAGAATTCGCGTTTGTTTACTCCGTCAGCCATTACATCTTTTCCAAGCTGACCACGAGTAAGCTGGTGCAATACCATACGGTTTTCACCAGTGTTGATTACAGAGCCATTAAGTAAATCCTGATATTTTTCAACAAGCTGCTGTTCTTCTGCAAGTTCAGACATTGTTTTAAAAATCTGTTCATTAACCTGTTTAGCAGCATAATTATAAGTAAGATTTCCCCCCATTGGAATAGAATACTTTGCAATTCTGTCAGAAGCATTAGCAGAAGAAAGTTCATCGGCAACAGAAACCATACCTTTAAGAGACATTAACTTCTTCCAAGAAGAAAGTTTGTCTGCATTAGACCATGTAATCATATATGTGACTCCTGTAAAAGTATCCCGGTCAAAGGATACAGTGTTTTTATGTAATTTATTGCGAGATATTATAATGGAAATCCCCTATGTAGTAAATATGTTTAAAAAAAGAGGAGAATCCTTTATAATATTCTTATGTTCAGCGATACACATTTTCATTTTAGAACAATGACAGAAGAATGGGGCTTAAACGGAATTGAAGTTCTAACTGCTCTTGCCCAAAGAAACTGTAAATTTGGACTGGATATTGGCACCAGAGCCAATGATTTGGAAATAAGACAGTCTTGTATTGAAAAAGCAATTTCACAGATAGATGATTTAAAACTTGCAGATAAGGTTCGGGATTTAATGTATTTTTCTGCAGGAATCTGGCCTGATGTGGAATCAATTCATAATCGTTACGAAGCAGTTGAAACTCTGAAAAAATCAATTGAAAGCGTGGGGACAGACCCCAACCAGGACACTCTTCACAGAAAAATAATTGCTCTTGGAGAATTTGGTCTGGATCACCACTGGAATCCAAGTGGAGTTGATGGCCGAAAAGAAGAAGATTTTGATCAGAAAACTTTCAACGGCGAAAAAGAATTGTTCGAAATGCAGCTGGAACTTGCAAAAGACCTGAAGCTTCCTGCTATTATTCACAGTAGAGATGCCTTTGATGATACTTTGGAATGCATAAAAAAAGTTGGTTATCATAATGGAATCATTCACTGTTACAGCTATGGACTGGAAGAAGCAAAAGCCTTTTTAGATTTAGGATGGTACATCAGCTTAAGTGGTTCTATTACTTACAATAAAAAAGCAAAACTGGACGCCGCTCTTGAACTGGTTAAATATATTCCCCAGGACAGACTTTTGTGCGAAACCGATGCCCCTTATCTTGCTCCAGTTCCTTTTAGAGGTCAGCCTAATACTCCTGTTCTGGTTGAACATACTTACAATTTTGTTGCAGCCGCTCGGGGACAGACCCCAGAAGAATTAAGCAACCTGGTTGATACAAACATCAATAAACTTTTTTTCAATAAATAAATCAAAGGGGACAGAGGAAAATGGCAATTAATACAACTTTGTGCTATCTGGAAAAAGACAACTGTTACCTTATGCTTCACAGGGTAAAAAAAGAAAAAGATTACAATAAAGATAAATGGATTGGAATTGGTGGAAAGTTTGAAGAAGACGAAAGTCCTGAAGACTGTGTAAAACGGGAAGTTCTGGAAGAAACCGGTCTTTGTCTTAATTCTGCTGAATACCGTGGAATTGTAACTTTTGTCTCAAAGGAAAAAACTAAAGACGGCATTCAAAGCTATTATGAATTCATGCATCTTTTCTGGTCCAATGATTTTACAGGAGAACTGATTGAATGTGATGAAGGAGATCTTCAATGGGTTCCAAAATCTAAAATGAATGACCTTCCCCACTGGACTGGTGACGAAATCTTTTTAGACCTGTTAGATAAAAAAGTTCCATTTTTTTCGCTAAAACTGATTTACGAAGATGGAGTTCTTATTAAACACGAATTAAATTCCCTGAATAAAAAATAACATGAAAATAAATAGGAGAGAAAATGAAAACTGTAGTAAAAGAACTGGATTTTGAAACCGTAAATGCCCTTCCTCGCCAAAAAACACTTAAACCTGTAAAGCCTGCTTTTTTCTGGCGATGGCTTATTAAAACTCTGGCTAAATCAGAATTAAAGGCTGTAAACTTTAAATACAATAAAATTGGTATGGAAAAACTGGGGACAGAGGAACCTTGTCTTATCCTTATGAATCATTCCTGCTTTCTGGATCTGGAAATTGCCGAAACTGTTATGTATCCCCGCCCTATGAATATTATCTGTACTTCAGATGGATTTGTAGGTAAAAATAAATTTATGAGAAGCATTGGCTGTATTCCAACAAATAAATTTGTTGCAGATGTAGTTATGCTCAAGAATATGAAATATGCTCTGGAAAAATTAAAAAGTTCTGTTCTGATGTATCCAGAAGCCAGCTATTCATTTGATGGAACAGCAACACCCTTACCAGACAGCCTTGGCAAGTGCCTTAAGCTCCTTAAGGTTCCTGTTATAATGATTAAAACCTACGGTGCTTTTGCACGAAATCCTCTATATAATAACCTTCAGATTCGTAAAGTAGATGTTTCTGCAGATGTAACCTATCTTTTATCGCCACAGGAAATCGAAGAAAAATCTGTTGAAGAATTAAATAATATTCTTAAAGAACAGTTTACTTTTGACAACTGGAAATGGCAGCAGGAAAACAAAATTAAAATCACAGAACCTTTCAGAGCCGACTGTCTCAACAGAGTTTTATACAAATGCCCTTGCTGTAAAAAAGAAGGTTTTATGAAAGGCAGCGGAATTAATCTGTTCTGTTCAAACTGTAAGACAAAATGGGAACTTACTGAAGAAGGCCATCTGGAACTTAGAGAAGTCGAAGGTAAAGAATATATAGGTTCTCAATTAGATTTTACAAACTTCAATCATGTTCCAACCTGGTATAAGTGGCAGCGACAGGAAGTAATGAAAGAGATTCAGGAAGGTTCCTATAAGATTTCTTGTGAAGTTGATATTTATATGATGGTCAATACAAAAGCCATCTACAAAGTTGGAACTGGAACAATTACTCATACTAAAGAAGGTTTTACTTTAACTGGTTGCGACGGAAAATTAAATTACACTCAAAAATCCAGAGCAAGTTATTCTCTATATTCTGATTATTACTGGTACGAAATTGGGGATATGGTTTGTATTGGAGACATGAAAACTTTATATTACTGCTTCCCAAAAAATGGCGAAGATATTGCCGCTAAAGCACGAATTGCTACAGAAGAAATCTACAAAACCCTGTAACAATTTTTTTGCCCCACTAGACATTCAAAGTAAAAATTGCTAATATAAAAACATCTGGGGAATTAGCTCAGTTGGCTAGAGCATCGGCTTTGCAAGCCGAGGGTCAGGGGTTCAAGCCCCCTATTCTCCACTAAACCTGTCAGTTTTGACAGGTTTTTTTTTACCCTTTTAATATTTTCACTTTAGCATCTTTCTGCTAAACTACAGTTATGGCTCAAAAAAATAATGATTATTCAGTAATTTATCAGGACGAAGACTTTATCGTATTAAATAAACGAAGTGGAATTTTAATTGCCGCAGACCGCTATAATCCAGATGCTCCAAGACTGGATCTTCTTGCAGAAAAAGAATTTGGAAAACTTTATGCAGTTCACCGTATCGATAAGGATACCTCCGGCTTAATCATTTATGCCCGCAACCCAGAAGCTCAGAGAGAACTTTCAATGCAGTTCGAAAAACGACAGGTTCATAAAACTTACCATGCCCTGGTTTACGGACATCCTTTGTGGACAGATTTAAAAGTTGATTTGCCATTACTCCCAGATGGAGATGCTAAACATAAAACTGTTGTAAACAAACGCTTTGGAAAACCTTCAGTAACTGACTTTCACTTAGTTGGCACTTGTGGACCTTATTCCTGGATTGAAGCAAAACCTTTAACAGGAAGAACCCATCAGATTCGTGTTCATCTTGCCGCAAATGGTTTGAGCATTGTTTGTGATCCTCTTTACAGCGGAAACCAGAAACCTGTTCGTTTAAGCGAAATTAAAAGAAAATGGAATGGTGATGAATTTGAAGATCGACCTTTATTAAGCCGTCTTGCTTTACATGCCTATAAAATTGAATTCACTCATCCTAAAACAAAAGAAACTGTAAGTTTTACTGCCGATTATCCAAAAGATATGGAAGCTACAAGAAAACAGCTGTCAAAGATTTTTGGAGTTGATCCTATTTCTAATGAATAAAAAAATTCTTTTTGCAGCAGGATTATTTTTTTCTTTATTTCACTCAGGTTTTGCTCAGTCTACAAATCAATTTTCTGTAGATGCAAAATTTGGAGTTCTAACAGGATTTACCCAGGAACTTTTATATTACCGTCCTGCTACTGACGGAGTTTTGGAAAGTCGTCTTGACTGGCAGATTCAGGCTCCACTTTTAAGTTTAAACATTCAGAAAACTCTTCCTAATAAACTAAATCTTCAGGGAAAGGCCGATATTGCAATTCCAAGTAACAGCGGAATTATGGAAGATTATGACTGGCTCAACTATCTTTACTACAAAAATACAGACCTTTCCAGATATTCACAGCACGAAAATCACCTGAACTATTATTTTGATTTGAGCTTTAATGCAGGTTATGAATTTACACCATGTGAAAAATTAAAATTGATTCCATATGGAAGCTTTGATTACAATACAATCTTTTTTACAGCTCATGACGGCTATTATCAGTATGCTGCAGCAGATGAAAATGGCCTTCAAATCTGGAACGAAGATATTACAAAGCAAAGTTTTCATGGAGATGTAATTTCTTACAGTCAGGATTTGTACGAAATTGGACTTGGCTTTAAGACCATTTTCCAGCCTGATTCAGTTTTTACTTTAGAAGCCTATGGCAGCATAAATTATATCACCCACTACATGGGATTCGATTTTCATATAATGAGATATAAAGTTTTTGCAGACGAATTTTTTGGTGATCTAAAAATTAACTACGGGGGACAGACCCTTATTGCAATTAATGAAAAGCTTGCAGTAGGAATTTCTTTTGAAGGAGAATATGTATTTCCAGAAGCAGGAAACTCTTACTCTCAGGGTTGTAATAAATGGAACGGCTGGGATTCTGACAACTGGTACTTATGCTCTGAACAAGGTGGCCTTACTCGACAAATATTCAAATTCTCTCTTTCAAGCCACATTACTTTTTAAATTATCTTATTCTAATTTTTACAGTAATAATTCTTCTCTGATTTACATCTTCTGCAGTAAACCATAAATTTTCATACTGGAAGTTTTGTCCAGAAGAAGGAAGATGTCCGATTTTTTCCAAAAGCCATCCACCAATTGTGTTCATATTTTCAGATTCCAGTTTTAAATCAAAAATTTCGTTTACATCATCAAGATTTAATTCGCCAGGAACCAGGAAAGTATTAAAAGAAATCGGTGTGATTTTGTCTTCAGCAGGAATATTATCATAGGAATTTTCATCAGTCATTCGTCCAAAAACAATTCGAAGGATATCTTCCATTGTAACAATACCCGCAGTAGCTCCCTGTTCATTCAAAACAATAGCAAACTTAATTCTGCTGGTTCTAAATTTCTGAAGCAATTCTGTCGGAGAAAAAGTTCCAGGAACAAATAAAACTTCCGAAATCATTTTTCCTGCATAGCCAGGTCCCAAATCAACATTTTCGGAACTGAACAAAACAGTCTTATAATTCAGAATTCCAACAACATTTTCGATAGAATCTTTATAAACTGTAATTGTGGAAAAACCTGATTCAAGAAATTCTGTAATAACTTCGTCATAAGTAGCATTAAAATCAACCATACTTACAAAAGAACGATGCTTCATAATATCGTTTACTGTAAGGTCATTGAATTTAATGATTTTGTTCATCATTCGGCTTTCATCTTTTTCGATAGTTCCTTCTTTCTCACCAACCGAAATCAAAGTTTTAAGTTCCTCTTCTGTAATCAGCTGATTGGAAGGTTTAATTATTTTTTCAATAATAAAAACTACCATGTGTGAAAGTCTTTCAAAAAGCCAGATAATCGGGAAGAATAACTTCTGCAAGAAGAATAAAGTTTTAGCCGAAAAACAGGAAATCTTTTCGGGATGAATTCCAGCAATTGTTTTTGGAACAATCTGACCAAAAACTGTAATAAAGAAAGCTGTTGCTATAGTTGGAAGACCAACTCCTCCACCACCAAAGATTTTAATTACAAGAGCAGTTGCTAAAGCCGAAACCAGAGAATTAAGAAAGTTTGTTCCAATTAAAACTGTTGTTAAAAGTCTGTCCATTTTATCTTTTAATTTTGCAACAGTTTTACTTCCTTTCTGATTCTCTTCCACCATTCTACGAACTTTCAGTTTTGAAAGAGACAAATAAGCAGTTTCGGAAGAAGTGAAAAAGCCTACACAGAGAATCAAAAGAATTAATACTATAATTGTAATTATATTTCCAATCATTATTCATCCTCCAATTCCAGCTTTTCAATTTTCATTCTTTCAATGCGGTGAGCCTGAATCTTCTTAACAGTAAATTTATAACCTTCAAATTCAACTTCATCATCAACTTGAGGCATTCGGTTAATCTGTTCTGTAAACCACCCACCAATTGTTTCGTTTATTGTTGATTCCAGTGAAATATGCAAATCATCTTTTAATACCTGAAGAAGAACACTTCCGTTAATTTCGAATTCTTCCTTATTTTCAACTGAATCAAAATCAAAAACTTTACCTCTTAAAGAATTGTCTCCAGGTAAAGCAAAAATCTCTCTGGAAATATCTTTTTCGGTTAGAAGTCCATCGGTTCCAGAATATTCATCAACAACAATAGCCATTGACTGGCGGCATTCAAAAAGCAGATTCTGAACTGATGACATTTTTTTAGTACCAGGAATAAATAAAGGAGAACGCATTACTTTTTTTAGTGAAAATTCTTCCTGACAATCCCGATACTTCAATAAATCTTTTACATATACGATTCCAACAATATCATCTATAGATTCCCTGAAAACTGGAAAACGAGAAAATCCCATTCGCTGGGAAAGTTCAATAATATCACGATAAGTTGAAGTTAATGGAACAGCCTTGATTCTTGTACGAGGCACCATAATATCCTGAGCTTCCAGATCGGAGAACTTAAAAATCTGGGACATCATGCGGTTTTCTGATTCTTCAATAACTCCACTTTCGGAACTGATATCAAAAAAAGTTTTAATGTCTTCTTCTGTGTAAGATTTCGTTTTTTTATCTGTACGAACTCCCAGCATTAACAAAATCAGTCGGGCAAAAGCTGTAACAACAACAATTACCGGCTTCATAATAAATACAATTACAGAAACAAATCCACTCAAGCCATAAGCAATTTTATCTGGACAGCGGGTAGAAATAGTTTTAGGAGTAATTTCTCCAAAAATCAAAAGCAGTAAAGTTGCAATCAAAGTTGCATAACCTACTCCGCCAGGACCAAAAGCATTTAAGGAAATGGAAGTAATAATAGAAGAGAGAAAGATATTAACTAAATCGTTGGAAACTAAAAGGGTGTTGATAAGGTGCTCTTTTTTATCCAGAAGCTTTCCAGCTCTAAGAGCACGCTTATCTTTGTTTTTTCGTTTAATACGAAGCCTTAATTTGTTCATTCCAAGAAAAGCACTTTCCGAAATGGAAAATAACATGGAAAGAATAATTAAGGCTGCGGCTATAAAATAATAATACGAGGGTATGTCATCCATATTTTATTCAATAGTGATTTCTTCAGACTCTGCATCCAAAAGTTCGTTGAAATCAATTCCTAAATCTTCAGGATTTGCATCAATTTCGGTTGAAGGGTCATAGTTTTTGTAATACAATGCTGTTCCCAAAATTGAAGGAGCAATTTCTGTATCTGGAGCAGCATCGTATGATTTCTGAAGATAATCTGCAATAAGTTCAATTTCTGTAGAACCACTTGAGCTTAAAAGATAAGCAGCAAGGTAGTAACAGCTCTGAACATTTTCAGGTTCAATATTTTTCTTTTCTGCAGTCTTGATGAGAGTTGCAATAGCTTTTCCAACTTCACCATTCAAGTAATATTCTGAAGCTTCTGCTTCTGCAATAGAATAGATAAATTTACCAACAAGACCAGACTTGTTTTTAGGATCCATCTTTACAGCAGCCTGCCACAATGGAGTCATAGATACTCTGTAAACTTCCTGTGTAGTTGTGTAAACATTATCAATTGCCATGATTTTTTCTTCTTTTGTACCAGTCTTTGTTGCGTCAATCATAGAATTGAACATATCAATTTCTTTTGCATACTGATTAATGATTTCAATAAAATCAGCAGGAGAAATTTCATCTTCATTATCTTCATAATAAAGTTCTACGATTGGATATGCATCTTTTGAAAGTACGAAGAACTGTGGTGAATAAGCTCCACCATTGATGTTGATTGCATAATGGATAGATTCATTCATAAGCTGTTCTGCAGCAGCTGCAGCTTTCTTTTCTGCTTTAGTTGCATCTTCTTTTGCTACAGTTTTTTCAAATGCCGACTGAGAAGCATCAAAATGCCATACAACATATCTTCCTTCAATAGCATCTTTAAAATCAGAAGATTTCATTACTTTTTCAACAAATTCACTGCTGATTAAGTCTCCACCTTCATTTGTAATTGCAAGAATAATATTCTTATCAGATGCCTGTGCTGCTTTTTTTGCATCTGTAATAGATACATAACATCCACAGTCATCTAAAACAGCTTTGTTACCACAAGATGCCATCAAAAGACAAATTGCAGCAAGTAAAGTTACCAAAATCTTTTTCATTTTATCACCTTAATTCAGGGGCCTTTCAGACCCTAAAGTTTATTTAAAGAATCTTACACCAGCTGCGAAGATGTTTTCACATGTAGATTCACTTTCATTTGTAAGAGGATTTCCACCAACGTTCTTGAACAAGTCTAAGCTTGAACCGTTGGCACACATTCCAACACCACGTTCGTTATGTCCCATTTTACCAAGTACGTGTCCGTCTGGAGATGTAATACCTTCAATAGCAAATGCAGATCCGTTTGGATTGTCTGGTTCTGTAATTGCTGGTACACCAAATTCGTTTACATACTGGCTGAATACCTGTCCATTTTCGAACAATTTTTTAGCTGTTGCTTCATCTACTACGAAACGACCTTCACCATGTGAAATAGCGATTAAGTGGTTTCTTCCATCTACAACACTTGGATCCATTGCCCAAGGAGAAGTTGCAGAAACAATTCTTGTACGAGTAATACGAGAAATGTGGCGGCCAATTCTGTTGTAAGTAAGAGTTGGCATATCATCTTTCATATCAACAATTTCGCCGTACATTGCAAGACCAGTCTTAACAAGTGCCTGGAAACCGTTACAGATACCAAGTACAAGACCGTTTCGTTTCTTCAAGAGGTTCATAACTTCTTCGCTGATATTTCCAGCTTTCAAAACGTTTGCAATGAATTTTGCAGATCCATCTGGTTCGTCCCCGGCAGAGAAACCACCAGAGAGAGCGAGAATCTGTGTATCTTTAAGTTCTTTTTCAAGTTCAATCAAACTTTCAGCAAGCATATCTGGAGTTTTGTTTCTAAGAACTACGATTTTTGTATTTCCGCCAGCAAGGTTGAAAGCACGAGCCATATCTAATTCACAGTTTGTTCCTGGGAATACAGGGAGCAATACTTTTGGACTTGTTGTTGGCTGAACAAATGCAGGAGCCTTACGAACATCTGAAAGTGATTTGTGAACTGAAGTTGCCCATTCTGGAAGTTCTTTCTGTAAAGGATATCCAGATACTGGTGGGAATACTTTTGCAAGTTTTTCTTCCCAAATATTTACTGTTTCATCAAGAGCAATTTCTACACAAGGATTTGTAACTCCGCCTAAAGTTGCGTTTACAACTTTAATAGAACGGTCAGCAATTGTTTTACCAAGTTTAGTTACAGTTCCAGCTTTAAGACCTGCTTTTGTTAAATCTTCTTTTGTTTCAATAATGATGTTACCGTATGTTGGAACAAACAATGCTTTAATGTCTTTTCCGTCAATTTCGGCTCCGATCATATTACCCATTGCCATTTTTGTCACAGCTTCTGCGACTCCCCCTGGTCCTACTGGGTACATTGCGCTGATAAGACCTGCTTTATTCAAATCGTAAATTACATCTGAGTTTGCAAGGAATGTATCGTAATCTGGAGCAAGAACTTCAGAATATGGTACTGATACCATGTAAATGTCGTTTCCTGCAGCTTTGAATGAACCAGAAGTTACATTCTGTGCTTCATCATGTGTTACTGCAAAAGAAACTAATGTATGTGGAACGTTGATGTCTTCGAATGTACCAGACATTGAGTCTTTACCACCAATTGAAGCACATCCAGATTCAATCTGAGCATCTACAGAACCGAGCAATGCAGCTGTAGGATAACCCCAGCGTTTTTCATTTACTGCACGACCAAAGAATTCCTGGAAAGAAAGACGAGATGTTCTAGCCTTACCACCAATACAAGTAATCTTAGCCAAAGATGAAA
>JAZQOB010000117.1:0-16038 GCA_045627625.1 Treponema sp. | reverse complement strand
AGCATTGAACATCTGAGAAACATTGCGTTTAGCTTCTACTTCAAGTTTAGCGGCTTCTTTTTCAAGAACTTCAACTTTGGACAATTTTGTTTCGGTGAGAGCTTCAATATTCGAAATATTTGAAATCATTTTTTCAATTGCTACAGATGATTTAGAAACGGATTCCGACTGTTCTTTAATCATATCTGCAACTGAATAAATAAAATCATTGATTCTAGTAACATTTCCTTCCGAAGTTTTCATTTCATCATTCATAGCACCAATACGCTGGTTTACTTCGTTCATATTCTGAGAAATATTTGAAATAGAATCGCTTAATTCTTTTGTATTGTTATCGAGATTTTCGCCTAAAGATTCGCTGGCAACACCAACATTCTTAAGATTTGAAATACTCAAATGAAGTTTATCCAGAAAGGAATTGAAATGAGAAGAAAGAACTGCAAGCTCATTGTGATGATTTACAGGAATTCGAACAGTCAAATCTCCTTCACCATGAGCCATATCCTTCACAAGATTAATAAGATTTTCAATTGGACGCTTAACAATTAATCCTGTAGTAATCATTACAACAAGAATTACAATGAAGAACAAAATTGCTTCCAGAATTAAAACACTAGTTAAGTTCTTAAGATAGCGGTTTGAAATATAATAGTCTGTGAAAGTAATTTTAGCCTTTGCAACTTCTAGACCATCCATTGTCATCAGTTCTTCAACTTCATAAATGTTGCCGATTTTTTCTTCGGAAACTGTAGCCATTGGATTGTCTGCATAATCATTTACTTCGATGGCAATAATCTGAGGATCCTTAAGCATTGCTTCAAGGCTGTTCTGCAAACCGATAGTATCATAACCCCATGCATAAGCAACATTGGTAGTGCATACCATTTCGGTTAA
Source organism: Treponema sp. (assembly GCA_045627625.1). GTDB lineage: Bacteria > Spirochaetota > Spirochaetia > Treponematales > Treponemataceae > Treponema_D. The sequence continues at coordinate 15,144 of JAZQOB010000117.1, read as the reverse complement.
ACGAGCAATTTCAGATTGAACTTCTAATTTTTCAGATTTTTTTTGTGTGATGAACAGTACGATGGAAGAAAGCAAAAAACCAGCTAAAACGGAAATAAAGATTGACCAAAATAAGCTTTTTCTTAAAGTCATATTAAAATCCTATAAATTAAATTTACCAAATTAAAAAAAAACGATTTTACTAATATGACTTTTTGTATAACAAAATGATTTTATTATATATGGTGATATGTTTCAAGGAAGTTTTCTTGATAAATTCCCATATATAATAAAATTTTATATTTTTTATTCACCCAATTTTTCTTTAATGAGATTGATTTTATAATTCACAAGTTCAGTTGGGGACTTCAAAGAAAAATCACGAACATAACAATTGAAAGTTTTATCAAATGCGCTGATTCCATCAACTACAAGATAAAGATAAATTTTATCGTTCAATTTATATTCATCTTTCAGGTAATCAACAAACTGTGGCTGGAACGCAAGTGAAAACTCCATTCCTTCATATTCAATAATCATTATACTTTCAATAGGAACTCCATATCGGGAAACAGCATTTTCCTTAAGCTTTGTAGGATAACTCTTTAATGTAGTTTCCATTAAAATCTGCCATCTGAAAATAGAAGCCCCTGGTGTCCAGTCAGGATCGGATTCAGGATTTGTTGTATGGTTATACATCCATTTTACACTTTCCAAATCCATTGGGGAATAATCAAAATATTTCATGTTGGAATTAGAAAGCATTCCCGCAAAGAAATAATAATAGCCATTATGTTTTACAGGAAGAGTATTCACAACAGAAACAAGATAAGGATCAATAGTTTTACTGCGAGTAACAACATAAACTATATCATTTACTGCTTTTCCAAGTTCATCCCCGGATTTTACTGTGTCACCTTTTTTTACAGAAGGAAGAATATCAAAATAGATCATTTCGTAAGTACTGGTCTGATTTTTTCCTTCAAAAAAGTATTCTTCAGTAACTTCCAGTACAACAGATTTTTTCATTACATCTGGAAGTTTTTCGGCCTTTACGACCTTTCCGTAATACATACTCTTAAAGACTTCCCCTTTTACAGTATTTTTACTGCCCAAAGGAAAATCTTCCAGCTTCTGTGCAAACAATCCTGCCGCCATTACTGCAGACAAAATAAATAATAAAACTTTTTTCATAAACCTCTCCTATTTGGCCCGTTTTCATTTTCTTCTATCTTTTCAAATAAACCATCAACAGCATAATATCACTGTTTCTGATACCAGAGATTCGGTTTGCCTGTCCCAAAGTAACTGGACGAATCTGTTCAAGCTTAAGACGAGATTCAGCAGAAAGAGATGGAATTGAACCATAATCAAAATCAGCAGGAATACGAGTATTTTCCATTTTATGGAGTTTTTCTACGCGCTTGTCCTGTTTTTCGATATAGTACTTATATTTAACTTCAATCTTTGCTTCTTCCCATTCTTTTTCTGGATAGCCTGGATTTTCCATATTTGGCTTTTTAAGAAGAAGTGCTTCAATTTCTTCAAGGCGGGCATATTTTTCACAAACTGCATCATACTGTGCCTGAGTCTTTAATCCACAGTCAAAGGCATATTTTGCAAGTCGGCGGTCCGCTGTATCATGACGAAGTTTAAGTCTGTATTCTGCACGGGCTGTAAACATTCGGTAAGGTTCTTTTGTTCCCAAAGTAACAAGGTCATCAATAAGTACACCAATGTAGCCTTCATCACGACCGATAACTACAGGATTAAATTCAGGGATAACTTCAAACTTATCAAAACCAGCTTCTTTTTGAGCAGAAGCAATATATGCATTTAATTCCTTTGTTTCTTTTTCACTGATCTGGGCAAACTGATGCAATTCTTCTGCAGTCATTTCTGCTTTTGGTCTGAAAGCTCCTGGTTCCATAGAAGTTGCAACTCCATTCAAAGTGCCTGGAAGCTTTGACAATGGACCACATACTTTTATATGTTCGCGAGCGTAAAGTCCCGCATTCATTCCCGCAATCAAACCCTGACCTGCAGCTTCTTCGTATCCAGAAGTACCGTTAATCTGTCCTGCATCAAAAAGTCCTGCAACTCGTTTTGTTTCGAGAGAAGGAAAAAGCTGAGTTGGTTCAACATAATCATATTCAACTGCGTAACCCGGACGGCTCTGAACTGCATGTTCAAAACCAGGCATTGTACGCATAAAAGCATCCTGAACACATTCTGGCAAAGAAGAAGAAAATCCGTTCAAGTACATTTCTTCTGTTTCCAATCCTTCTGGTTCAACAAAAATCTGGTGTCGGTCTCGTTCTGCAAAACGCATTACTTTGTCTTCGATTGATGGACAATAACGAGGACCAATTCCGCTGATTTTTCCTGAATAAAGTGGAGAGCGTCCAATATTATCTCTAATGATTTTATGAGTTTCTGGATTTGTATATACAATGTGACATGGTACCATTGGTCGTTCAACTTTTTCTGTTTCAAAGCTGAATGGAACAATTTCTTCATCTCCACCCTGTTCTTCGATTTTTGAAAAATCAATTGTTTTGCGTAAGATTCTTGGAGGAGTTCCTGTCTTAAGACGACCAGTTGTAAAACCAAGTCTATGAAGCGAAGCTGTTAATCCATATGCAGCAGGTTCACCAACGCGGCCACATGGAGCATCATATTCACCAATAAAGATTCGTCCACCAAGGAAAGTTCCTGTTGTAAGAACAACTGAACGAACAGGAATGATGCGTCCTCTTTCTGTTACTATTCCAGTTACCTTCTGACGCATACCACTGCGGGCAGCTTCTGAAGCATAAGTTTCTTCTGTAATATTGCTGCCTGAATTTCCTCGTCGTTCACCTGGAATAGAACCTTTTTCTGCCTGTGAATCTGAATTTGGTGGAAGAGGAGTTGAAGAAGCAGTTGTTAAGATATCAATTACTGTGTCCATCAGGGTGTAGAGATTTTCTGTTTTTTCTACTGTATGACGGGCAAGCATTGAATAGGTGATTTTATCGGCCTGAGAACGAGGAGCCTGAACTGCAGGTCCACGACTCTTATTCAACATTCGGAACTGAATCATTGAGTGGTCAATAAGCTTAGCCATTTCACCACCAAGAGCATCAATTTCTCTTACGATGTTACCTTTTGCAATACCACCAATAGAAGGATTACAGCTCATTCGTCCAATTGCATCTGGCGATTGAGTAATAAGAATTGTTTTAAGTCCCATTCTTGCACTGGCCAAAGCAGCTTCAATTCCTGCATGCCCTGCACCAACTACTGCAACATCATAAAAATCGTAAAAACCCGACATAATTCCACCAAAGTTAAAAAAAAAATAACTTTCTAGATTATAGTGAATTTAGATAAGAATTTAAACAATTCACTTCAACAGTTCAAACAGCTCTGCCATAGTGTCAGCAACCTTGTCGGCACCATGTTCAAACAGGAACTTTCTTCCTCTGAAGCCCCAGGAAACTCCAATAACATCAAGGCCTGCATTTTTTCCGGTCTGAATATCAACATCCGAATCTCCAATAAAAACTGCCTTTGAAGGATTTACATTCCCAATTGAACCAAGAACAAAATTTACACCAACTGAATCTGGTTTATGCGGAACTCCAGTTTTTCCGCCCCAGACATAATCAAACAAATCTGGAAAGAATTTCTGACACAAAAGTTTTGCGGCTTTTTCTTCCTTGTTGGTTACTACTGCAAGTTTTACACCACCCGCCTTTAATTTTTTCAAAAGATCACTCATTCCTTCGTATTCTCTGGTTTTAATTAAGGAATGTTCTCTATAGTAGGAAATATATTTTTCAAGCACCTTTTCGTAGTGAGGATTAGAAGTTCCTTCTGGGATTGCCCGTTCAATCAATTTGGGAATTCCATTTCCAACAAAATATTTTACTTCTTCCACCGTATGAAGAGGCATTCCAAATTCGCCAAGTATAAAATTCAGGGAATCTGACAGGTCATCCAGTGTATTTAAAATTGTTCCATCCAGATCAAAAAGTACAATTTCGTATTTCATAAAAATAATTATACATTTTTTAATTTTTTTTGTAACCATATATGTATACCGGGGTTTAATAAGTGTATCCGATGCAATGCACTTATACTTTTTTTTAGACAATCGATATTTTCAACATGAAAGACTGCCGGTTTCCTCCTTTTGACGGCAGTCTTTTTTTTTATAAAATCTTGCAATTTACCCACATTAAGTTATATTTAAATTATGCAGAATTCTTTTATTGACTATAGATGTGATTCAAACAATCCAAACTGGAAGCAGGCAATTACCCGCGAAAATCCAATTTATTCAAGAAATGATATCCGTTCAGATTTTGAACGAGATTATACACGAATCCTTCACAGCGAAGCATACCGCAGACTTAAACACAAAACTCAGGTATTCTTTGCTCCTCATAACGATCATATTTGTACCCGCATGGAACATGTTACTCATGTAGCCTCTGTTGCCTGCACTATCGCAAAATATTTAGGACTGAACGAACAGCTGACTCAGGCAATCGCTACAGGACATGACATTGGACATGCACCTTTTGGTCATCATGGCGAAAACTGTCTCAACAATCTTCTTGAACAGAAAGAAGGTCAAAATGCTCCTAAAAAATTCTGGCATGAACGAAACAGTCTGTTTTTTGCTGATTATATCGAAACTCTTCAGGATCCAAATGGCTACGAACAGCCTTTAAATCTTACTTATGCAGTTCGTGACGGTTTAATCTGTCATTGTGGTGAAATTGACCAGCAGGGAATAAAGCCTCGTTCCGAAGCAATTGATTTGTACTCAATGAAACGCCCTGGCTTTACCCAGCCATATACCTGGGAAGGTTGTGTTGTAAAAATTGCAGATAAGATTGCCTATCTTGGCCGCGATATTGAAGATGCCCGTGCCTACCATATTCTGGACATGTCTGCATACCGTCAGTTGAGAGAAATTGTTGGTTCAACTTTAGGATTTGAACGAAAAGGTGCCCATGCCCTCCGTTCAGGAAAAGCGGTTAATACAACTGTTTTAATAAACGATCTTATTGTGGATCTTTGCGAACAGAGTTCTCCAGAAAAGGGTCTTTGTTTTTCTGATGAATACTTTAAATTCATTCTTGAACTCAAAAAATTCAATTTTGCAAATATTTATAATCACTGGCGACTTGGTGAATTTGCAATCTATTCAGAAAATATTATCCGTACAATTTTCAGAACCTTGATGAAAGCTCAGATTTATGCACAGAGCGGAAGGGTTTCTCAGTCTTTGCGCCTCTATCCAAAACTTTCTGCAACCTTCGAAGACTGGCTGATTAAACATTCAAACTACAAACCATTCTCTCTTGAAAAAAGAAACTTTGTAGACCGCAAGCCAATTCTCCGTTACAACACTCCAGTTGTATTTGACATTACAGAAAATGATTCTTACACAAAGTGTGTAATCGAATATATTTCGGGAATGACAGACCAGTTTGCAATTCAAGTTTACGAAGAAATTATTACTTTTTAAAACACTCTACGAATATTTTATTATTTTTTGATATTTTTTTATATTTTTATCCAAACTCCAGGCTTATAAAGAAAACATAAACCTGGAGTTTTTTATTGGCTTAAAGTAAAAATCGTATTTTTCATTAGGAGGATAAAAATGAAAAAAGTAAGATTAATCGTTTGTTCTGCAGTACTTGCTGCAGCTGCATTTATGATTGGGTGTAAGCAGCCTGTTGAACCAGCTCCTGCACCATGCATGACTACTGATGGAGCTCGCTACACACAGAACTGGGAACTTTGGGATGCTTTAGACTATTACAACACTGGCGTTTTCAACAAAGCAAACTGGACAAACGGCGGAATGTTTAACTGTGGATGGAAACCAGAAAATGTTTACTTCAACAACGGTAAAATGACTATTAAGCTTGATAATACTTACAGCCATGGAAAACAGTTCTCTTCTGGTGAATACAGAACTAATAATACATTCTCTTATGGTACTTTCGAAACAAATATGAAAGCTGCTAAAGGTGACGGACTTGTAACTTCATTCTTCCTCTACACAGGAAGTCCATGGGATGAAATTGATGTTGAAATCCTTGGAAAAAATACAACTCAGGTTCAGTTGAACTATTATGTAAATGGTGTAGCTAACAACGAAAAAATCATCAATCTCGGTTTTGATGCTGCTTATGGTTTCCACAAATATGCCATTGAATGGGGTAACGGATGGATTAACTGGTACATTGATGGAAGATGGGTATACGGTGTAAACAACACAGGTTTCAATGCTCCATACGGAAAACAGATGCCAAGTCATCCAATGCAGATTATGTGTAATCTCTGGAACGGAACTGGTGTAGATGCATGGTTGAACCACTTCTGGTGGTCAGGCAACAAATATGCTGAATACGACTACATCAAATACACTCCAATGCGTTAATAGATTGATTTAGAAACAAGAAAGGCTGTTCAGTTTTGAACAGTCTTTTTCTTTTGCAATATCACAAACTGAAATCATCCCAAGCAAAGCCCATCCGTTTCCTGTAGCCCATAATTTATCTCTAACAAAAACTTTCTTTTCTGCATCGTAAATATGTTTTAAAAGTCCTGAAGAAGAATCCTGTAAACATTCAACCATTCCAGATTCCTGTTTACCACTTACCATCTATACAATGTGCTGTAATATGCTTTGCCCTGAATTGAACAAAGCAGCCGCAATTTGCACAAGTCATTCCACCAATAAGACGGGAACATTTAGAACAAATTTCCAGCCGCTTGTTGTAGAGTTCGTCTCCTGCATAGTCTGCACAAGGTTCTTCCTTAGCCATCTCGGCTACAAGTTCAGGAGTCATTTCCATTGAGGCTAATTCTCTTTTACTTTCACAGACAGGACAGGGTTCTTTCATAATCAGACCTATTTTAATGTTACAGTTACAACAGAACGGGCAGGCATATCAATTACAACTTCATTATCAGCAGTAATCTTACATTCCAGATCCTTCTCTACAACCTGATCAGGATTATCAAAAGTATTCATACTGTTCATTTTTTCGCCGGCAACAATTTTTGCAGATGCAGATTTAAGTTTTACATCAAGATTAGCCATATTAATTGTAACGCTGTGAGCATTATCCAAATCTGCATTTGTAATTGTGATTGTATAAACTGAATCCTTTTTCGAAGCCGATGCTGTAATTGCATCAATCATAGATTCTGCATCAACCCCTACTCTGCTTGTAGCAACTTTTGATTTTACAAGAGTTCCATCCATATGAGCTTTGTACATATGGAATACATGCCAGGTTGGAGTAAGCACAAGTTTCTTTCCTTCAGTTAAAACTGGAGACTGCAGAACATTTACAGCCTGTGCAATATTTGCAACTCTTACACGGTCACTGTGATTATTAAAAATATTCAAAGTAATACCAGCAACAAGAGCATCACGAACAGTATTCTGCTGATAGAGAAAACCAGGATTAGTATCCTTTTCAACCTGATGCCATGCACCCCATTCATCTACTACCAGAGCAACCCGTTTATCTGGGTCATATTTTGTCATAATTTCATCATGCTTACTTACAAGAGTTTCCATGTATGAAGCATTACGCAATAAGATGTACCAGTTCTTTTCATCAAAGCCTGCTGCAGTATGTTTTTCTTCCCAGCTTGGTGCAATTGAATAATGATGAAGACTTAAACCATCCATAAACTGAGCAGCATTTTTCATCAATACTTCTGTCCAGTTCCAGTCACTGCTGTTTGGACCACAGGCAATCTTAAAAATCTTATCTGGACCATACTGACGAACATAAGTCTGATATCTGCGATATAAATCTACATAATATTCAGGACGCATGTTTCCGCCACAACCCCAGCTTTCGTTTCCAACTCCAAACATAGAAAGCTTCCATGGTTCTTTATGACCATTTTCGGCTCTTAAGTTTGCCATTGGAGATTCACCGTTAAAAGTAATATATTCAACCCATTCAGACATTTCCTGAACTGTACCAGAACCAACATTTCCGTTGATATATGGTTTACAGTTTAAAGCTTCACATAATCCCAGGAATTCATGAGTTCCAAAGCTGTTATCTTCAAGAACACCACCCCAATGAGTATTAATCATTCTTTTTCGTTTTTCGTATGGACCAATTCCATCTCTCCAGTGATATTCATCAGCAAAACATCCACCTGGCCATCTAAGGTTTGGAATAGCAATTTCTCTGAATGCTTCAACTACATCTTTTCTGTAACCATTAATATTTGGAATATCAGAATCTTTTCCAACCCAAAAGCCTCCATAAATACAGCGACCTAAATGTTCACTAAAATGCCCATAAATATCCGGACTGATTTTGCTTCCTTCACTTTTTACATCAACTACAATCTGATCTTTCATCATAACTCCTGGAGTAAATTTTACTTTACATTACTTAAATGTTACACCAAGTTTTAAGTAAAAGAAATAAAAAATATTTTCATTTACTGTATAAATTTGTATTTGAAGAAAAAAAAGAGGACTGTTCAAACTGAACAGTCCTCTATGCTTTATAGCAAGGAAGTCTTTGGGATGACAAACTATAAAAACACTAACAACAACAGTATTAATATAGTAAATATTTCCTAAATGACAACTTTTTTATGCAACATTTTTTACTTTTCTTTTTTTGCAAAGACGAACACCATCTTTGTCTGCAACAGTAATACCAAGGAATGCCATGATTATACAAGCAATTGGCATTACCCAGTTGAATACTGCCCAAGGTGCATACTGAACCGCAGAAATACCAAGAGTTGAAGTAATGAATACACCACAAGTATTCCAAGGAATCAATGCTGAAGTTACAGTACCAGAGCTTTCCAATGCATTTGAAAGTGTTGTAGGATGAAGTTCCATTTTCTTATATTCTTCAGAATACATACGGCCTGGAACTACAAGAGAAATATACTGTTCTGGCATTGTAGCATTTGAAACTACAGAAGTAACTTCTGTAAGTGTAACAAGACCAGCTGGAGATTTTACAACCTTCTTAAGCTTATCAACAATAACTTCGAGCTGGTGTGTTTCTTCCATAATTCCACCAAACATCATGGCAATAATTGTCATGGAAATTGAGAAAGTCATATTCATCAAACCACCAGAGTTCAAAAGACGGTCAATTTCATAAATGCCAGTTTCACAAGCATAACCATTCATACCACATTCAAAGAAAGAACCTAATGAACATGATGGCTGGAAAATCATACCGACAACTACACCACAAACAATACCAAGAGCAATACCAGGAATTGCAGGAACTTTAAGAGCAACTGCAACAATTACTACTACTGGAGGCAAAAGAAGAAGTGGATTGATTGTAAACATTTCTTTAAGAGAATTCTGAAGTTCTACAACCTTACTTACGTCGGCTACTCCCTGTGCAGACTGAGCAAAACCAAGAATACCAAAGAATACAAGTGTAATTACATAAACAATGACTGTTGGAAGAATCATAAATTTAATATGACTCATAATATCAGTTCCTGACATGGCAGGAGCAAGGTTAGTTGTATCAGAAAGAGGTGACATTTTATCACCAAAATAAGAACCAGAAATAATAGCACCGGCAGTCATAGCAGGTTTTTATCCAAGACGCAAAACAATTCCCATTAAAGCAACAACCATAGTTCCCATAGTTCCCCATGAAGTACCAGTTGCAAGTGCTGTAATAGAACAAATCAAAACAGATGCCATAAAGAAAATCTGAGGTTTAAGAATCTTAAGACCATAATAAATCATTGCAGGAACAACACCGGCATTGAGCCAAACCCCGATTAAAACACCAATGATTACAAGAATGATAATTGACTGCATAGCTTTAGAAATACCTTTAATCATAAAGCTTTCAATCTGTTCCCAGTGATAGCCAAGAATTTTGGCCATAATCGCAGCAGCAGCAACACCAAGTAACATTGGTACATGAGGATCAACATGATAAACGATAATACCAACTGCAAGGCTGGCAATCAAAATACCAAGAACAATAACAGCTTCCCAAACTTTTGGCATTCGAGGAGCTTTTTGAGTTTTAACATTCTCTTCCATTTTTTTTCCCTTTGAAAATTTTTATTATTCTATAATTTTACCATGGAATGGAAGAGAACGAAAGTTTATTTATAATGAGGAAAGAAATTTAGAACAAATAAAAAACAGCGAAAAAGTGTAAACAGCTTCCAATAATACAGAATAAATGGAAAATACTATGAGTCCATCGCTTCTTTTTCAGTACATAGAAAGGACAACCTAAAGTATAGCCAAGACCTCCCAAAAGAAGGAAAATTACACTGATTCTAGGAATTGATTTCCATACAACAGGAAAGAAGAAAACAACTATCCAGCCCATTATGATGTAAGTAACCGCACTAAAGGCTCTCATCTTGTTTCCCATAGTTGAATATATTGTTATTCCCAAAACGGTCATTCCCCAGATGATACCAAATAAAGTCCATCCAATAGCGCCACCAATTCCATACAGACAGAATGGAGTATAGCTTCCGGAAATCAGAAGATAAATTGAAGAATGATCAAAAATCTGGAATACATTTTTTACATGATATGGAGTCAATGCATGATAAAGAGTACTCATTAAATAAAGAATCAAAAGGCAGGCCCCAAAAATACAAACTGAAGTTACTCCAAGTCCAACTCTTCCTGCTACCGCATATTTTGCAGCACGAACAATCATAAGAACAAGAGCCGCAACCGAAAGTCCTGCTCCTACTCCATGACTTACTGAATTGAAAATTTCTTCACCAATAGTATATCTTTTAGGGATTAATGCTTCTTCTTCACGGCGAGCTTTAATCTCTGCTTTATGCAATCGTTTTTTATCAATTTTAGCCTGAAAAAGTTCTGGATCATCTGAATACTTTTTTTTGATCTGAAGAATCTTTTCTTTTGCTTCCAATTTTACGGCTTTTATTTCAGTTTTCTTGGAAGTCTTTTTGTCGGTAATGATTTTTTGAGCTTCAAATTCTGTCATAACGCCTCCTATTAATTGATGACATTATAACAGAATATGTCTTTATGACAAGTTTATAATAAATCTTTATATTCCTTAAAAGCAATTGCAATAGTCAAAAATGATTTCATAACAAAAAAATAGATTTTCTTAATATTATTTTTACTCTGTCCCCAATAAGATTAATCTATGAAAAAACTATTATCCAATTTGCTCATGGCTTTATCTGCCATTTTATTATTAGGAATTTGTGGCTGTCCAAAAAAACAGTCTCAAAAAGTTACCGATGTAAAACAATCCGAAAAAACAGAAGTTGTTGAAACCCCATCGGTTGAAGAAGAAAGCGAACCTGAAATTCTTGAAGAAAGAATTCCTCCATTTGACATCTATGGACCTCTTGCCGTAGAAGGCTCTGCATTAGTTACTGCGGATGATGGTTCTTATGTTCAGCTCAGAGGTATGTCTACTCACGGTATTGCATGGTATCCTAAATTTGTTTGTGAAGAAACCTTTAAGTATCTTCGTGACAGCTGGAACATTAACTGTATTCGACTTGCAATGTATACAGCAGAACACATGGGTTATTGTACAGATGGAAACAAAGAGGAATTAAAAGCATTGGTCAGAAAAGGTGTTGATATTGCAACTGAACTTGGTCTTTATGTAATTATCGACTGGCACATTTTGAGTGATAGAAACCCATTAACCAATGCCGATGAAGCTGTTTTGTTCTTTGATGAAATGTCAAAACTTTATGGAGATCATGGAAATGTTCTTTATGAAATTTGTAATGAACCAAACAACACTTCATGGAAAGATGTAAAATCTTATGCCAACAGAGTTATTCCTGTAATCAGAAAAAATGCTCCTGATTCTGTAGTAATCTGCGGAACTCCAACCTGGAGCCAGGACATTCATATTGCACAGGCAGATCCTTTGGACTTTAAGAATGTAATGTATTCCCTTCACTTCTATGCCGCAACTCATACAAACTGGCTTAGAGACAGAATGGAAGAATGTATCAATGCTGATTTCCCTGTATTCATCACCGAATTTGGTATTTGTGATGCATCTGGAAACGGAGCCTGTGATATGTTCCAGGCAGGTGAATGGAAAAATATCATCGAAAAATACAATGTAAGTTACATGTGCTGGAATCTTGCCAATAAAAACGAATCCAGCTCCATCATCAAAGAATTCAGTTCTAAACTTTCAAACTGGACAGAAAAAGAACTTTCTGTACAAGGAAAATGGATTTCTGAATGGTTTAAGAGTGAATAAAAAAAATGGATGTCTAATAAGATTTGCTTATTGGACATCCATTTTCATTTAGAATCTATATCCAGCTGCTATATGAATCGAAGCAGAACTCAACATATACAATTCAACACCAAACTGCTTGTAATACTGAATATCAGGAATACAATCTATTGCAACACCAATTCCACCATACAAACCTTTTCTCGAGGCTCCACATAAAACCACATCACAGGATACATCTCCATAGTAGTAACAATATCCCCAAAAATCCCAAAGGATACCAAAGCTGGTACTTCCCATAAGTTCCAGCCGAAGTTTATTTAAATCGGTCAGCTGGTAAGAAAAACCTGCATTTCCTGCAAATTCAAGACCTATAAATTTAACTCCACTTTCGAGACCAATAAACCAGTGGAAAGGTTTAATATCCCTAGAATCAAATTCCCACATCAAAGAAGTTCCAACTCCTGTACATAATGATGCATCAACCTGATTTCTATAGGGCTCCATTTCATCAAAACATGTTGTCCGATGTTCCCAGAAAAATCCTGGACCATCCATATCTACCTGGACCATGATGCCGGCAAAACTAAAACTTGAAATACCAATTAATAAACAAAAAGCCAATAATAATTTTTTCATACTCTACCCCACTCTATTTGCGATCAAAACTGTCTATAGTCAATTCCTGCAACTTATCAAAACTTCCTGTTGAAGGATCAAAACCTAAAATCTTGAATGAAAGATAATCCGAAGTTGCAAAATAAAGTTTGTTATCACGAATAAAAGATGAGTTGAATACGCGCATTTCTGTTGTCGATGCAACTTCTGTCATAGAACTGTTTGCAATATCAATCTTTTGAGCAGTTGCTCTAGTTCCATAATCTCTTGTAAACAGGTAGTAAGAACCGTTCAGTTTTTCGAGGCATAATGAATAATTATAATCTGGCAATTTAATTTCAGAAATTGAATCATCAGAACGATTGATTACTTCCAGATAATATTCATCTGAACCAGGTTTTTCGACTTTTCGCTTGCTGACTACGATGTAATCTGAATCTGCATATAAAATATTATAATAAAAGCAAATATTCCATCCGTTATAATTATCATATTCACCTGCATATGAATCGAAACTATACAAGTTATCAGTTAATACACCAGTAGTAAGATCTATACTACAAATAATGTTATGGCTCATATGATTTGATTCTCGTTCTGTAAGGTAACAAATCCATGCAGTATCATTTTTTTCATCACGAGCCATAGACATATCCGATATGAATGAACAGTTTATACTACCCTTATCATTAAACTCTCCAGATTCTGAATCGTAAATTGAATAGAAACTCTTTTTGGAATCAGTGCCATTATATGATTTTTTATATAAAATCAATTGTTTTGAACTGCTAAGAGTTTTTACATCAGCCCATGCATAATCAACCATATCATTCTTTTTTAAGTTTTCGATCTTCAAAGATGTGGAAGCAGGATCCATAATGGTAACTCTTTCATTCCATCTGGCAAATCCATAATATGCATTATTTGAACTATCTTTCTTTAATCCGAATAACTGATTTACACCAGAATTAAACCCAGACTCTGGACTGAATACATAATCAAAAATATCGTTATTTTCCCAATCATAAATAAAAATGAGTGAGCCAAAACTCTTTTCTGTAGTGAATGTATTACCTCCAGAAATAAACTTCTGAGTGATTCCAAAGTTCATAACAGCAGGATCGTTCAATGCAGAAAAATTTTCATAAGTAGTTTTGTTTCTTAGTTTGTAAACATCATCAACAGGAGTCCAGCCACAAGAAACACAAATAAGTGATAATAAAGCCAAAGGCAAAAATTTACTCTTCATATTTTTATCTCCTGAGTCTAATCTATCACGAAACCTGGGATAAATAAATTGAACCTTGGTGGAATTGGAAGGGAACCTTGGTTATTTTTTGATTATACTTTGGTGGAATGGGGGAATCTGTTATTTTTCCAATCCAAAAAGCTTCTGTAAATTCTTATCAACTGCTTCGCTTAATTTATGCTTTGGCATTCCTCTTTTAGCAGCAACATATTCATAAATGTAGTTGATATAAGAAGGTTCGTTCTTTACGCATTTTAAAGGAATTGGAGCATAATAAGGAGAATCGCTTTCAATGATAATTCTATCTTTTGGAACATAAGCTACAACTTCTGCCATATCGCTGAAATTCTTTTTGCCAGCGTATGTTACACTGCCACAAAAACTGATATACCATCCAAGATTCAGGAAAAAGTCCAGTTCTGCCTTAGTATAAGCAAATCCATGAACAACTCCTTTATTCCACTTTACGGCCTTAAGAACATCAGAAGTTTCAATAAAGCCCCTTCTGGAATGAAGGATAAATGGCATGTCCAGTTTTTTGGCAAGAGTTAGTTCCAGGGCAAAAAGATCCTTCTCATCCCTGACAGTTCGATTGTCAAAATAATCGTGGGTTCTGCCCTCGTATTCAACAGATTCCCAGTCATGATCAATTCCAGAAGGTCCAATAGCAATCAGACGAGACGCAAAGTCATCATCTGAAGCCTTGAATTCCTTTATATTGTTTTCCAGCTTTTCTACCGCATCAAAACGATTTTCTACTGAATCATAATCAGGCATAATTCCAGCACTAAAATGAATCATGCTGATAAGAGTGCGTTTATATTCTTCATCTTCAATAAGTTCAAGACACTGACGGAATCGTTTTGCTCTTGCCCAAATGTCATCTGCCTTTATTCCACAATCAAGTGCAAAATAAGGATTGTTACCAGCCATTCGGCAAAGAAGTTCCGCCCCTTCTTCAACTCCAATTTCTTCTGTTATCTGATGAAAATTAAATAGAAAATCTGAATACATAATCCCTGCTAT
>JAZQOB010000116.1:0-2459 GCA_045627625.1 Treponema sp. | reverse complement strand
ATTTCAGAAGCCTTTCCTTTTTCTCCTGAACTGTTTCCTTTACCTTTTTCAAAATTGAAGTTTGCTACGGCATCTAAAAGAGCCTGTCCGCTCAGGTTTCGTCTGTTAACCTGTTCTTTTATGGCAAACATCTTTGCTTCTTCCAATGTTGCAAAGTGATGAATAATACATGGAATCTTCTTGTTTCCAAGACTTTCCCAAGCGCATTTTCTTGTATGGCCGTCAATCAGAATGTACTGTCCGTCATGTTTCCATACATGGATTTCATGTCCTGATTTAAAACCTTCTTCTCTCATGGATTCCGTCATTTTTGTAAGGACGGATTCTTCCATAGCAAGAAGTTTTTCAAACTCTGGTTTCAAAACGATGTCTTTAATTTTGAGCATCTTCTTTTCACTAAGTTTCTGTGTTGTTTCAGTTACTGTATCTTTTGCTTTCAACAAAACTGTTTCAAATTTTCCTTTAATAATATTAAGTTCCATAGGGGTATTCCTCATTTAATATTTGTGATGGTGGAATCTGGAACTGAAGTTATTCGTTCAACTTTCAGTTCCGATTCTTTTTTTAAGCTGATTTCTGTAATCGCTCAACGAATTCCAGAACATCAGACTTTTTGTACTTTCTTCTTCTGCCGTCTTTGATTACTCGTGATTTGAGCCAGTCATAACGTTCGCAAGAATGAAAGGATGAAGGTGCACATCGTAAAAATTCGATGACTTCCTTCTGGAGCCAGAGTTCTTCTGGTGCTGCTGTCTTTTTCATGTGTTACTCCTCCAGTAGATTAAGTTTTTTTTCTCTCCGATTTTTTTATGCGCCTACCTTTTCAGGCAAAAGCAATTTTTCCTGATTTTGAACATCAGTGTTTTCAGATTCGTCATTATCCTTTACTACATAAACTGCATCTGAGCTAAGCTGTTCAAGAATAGGTGCAAACAACCGTTCCGAACTTTCTGCAATCTTATCAAGTGCAATTTCCTTTTTGATATGATTTGCATAGTTATTGAAAACGCTTTCTGTTTTGTGGCCGGAACCAATCATACAGATTCTTTGATCACCGATATCTGAAAGTGTATTAGTACACCATTCGTGACGGAAACCATGGAAAGTAATTTTTTCAGGATTTGGATATCCGATTGATTCAAGAGCTCGACGTAAATATCTGTTGAATCGTTTTGGACTCATAGGTTTATCTGAAGCTTGTGTGCTGTAAAAGATAAAACTGTTTTCGTCATAGCCCCACGGATTAAAGGCTACCTGATTCAAAATCATATCCCGTAGCTGTGGTGGGATTCTGATTTCCCGCTCTTCTCCGTTCTTTGGAGTTTTAAGGCCACCTTCATAAGGACTGTAAGAATGACGGATGAAAATACGATCTTTCCCTATATCCCGAACCTGAAGAGCCAGAATTTCTCCTTGTCGCATTCCCGTAAAACAGGCAACCAGACAGGCAAGTTTTACACGGTCATTATCCCATTCAGCATTAAAAAGAGCTCTAGTTTCTTCAAGAGAAAGAATAGTCTTTTTCTTTGGTTTGCTTTTTGGGGTAATGATTCCTGAATAACAGTTGTTCTCTGTAAGGTCATGAAGATGGGCCCATTTCATTGGAATTGTCAAAGCCTGAAGAACAGATTTCATTGTTTTAGGTGTCAGGTGCTTTGTAGTTTCCGTCATGAAAATTTTATTTACATCATCTCGAGTAACCTCACCAAGAAGTTTTCCTTCAAGGATAGGCCTCCATTTACTTTTGATGATGTTCCTCATGTTCTGTAAATGACGGTTTGTTGAGAAGTGATCCTTTAATTCCATTTCACGAAGATATGGAGATTTGTCCCGTGTCCAGAATTCAATAAGGTATTCCATGACATCACGGTCACCTTTTGCATTTGTTCGAACAGCGGTCTGAATGATTTTACGGTCCTTTAATAACTGAAGCAGTTCGTTAATTTCCTCCTCAGACAAATCATTTGTCTTAAGGTAATTGAGGACTGTAATAAAATTGAATGATTTTTTGCCGATAGTTTTTCCAGTTCTGGTAGTCCGTTCTGGTACACAACCATTAACGATCCATTCCATAACTACACGTTCGGCATCTGTTTTGTTTTCTTTTCCCGTACTCTTGTTTCGGGAAATTGTTCCGTCAGGGAGACGGACTTGAGCATACCAATAAGGGGAATGCTTTGTTTTGAATAGTAAGTAAGGTTTATTCAAGTATCTTCCTTATCCTTGGCAGGCAGAAGATGGTTTTACTCTACAGTATTACGCAAAATTTGTAAAGTTTTTCTAAAAATACTTTGTTAATCCTATCCTTACTTTTTACTTTATATTCATTTTTTTGACTCTCATACACCTTGAAAATATAATTTTATAAACTGTAAGTCCTTGTATTATATGGATTTACAGTTTGTTTATTTTCCAAGATTGCAGGGTGTCCTACAGGTTCGAGTCCTGCCCCCGCTATA
>JAZQOB010000115.1:0-4572 GCA_045627625.1 Treponema sp. | reverse complement strand
AGTGTTTTCAGCAGCTACATTCAAGCCTTTAACTGTAAGTTCAAGACGGTTCTGGTAAGCACCAAGATCAGCTCTCTGTTTGTTGATCTTTTTGATTGCTTCATCCAAAGTTCCAATTGCACGGTTGGCATCTTCCGGTGTCTCAAGTGAAAGTTTTTCTTCAGTACCGATGTTGCGAACTCCAAGAGCAGCAGCTGTCATTGTACCAATGAAAACCTGTGTTCTCTGATCCATGTTAGCACCAATGTGGAACCACATAGAACCAGTTACTACATTTTCACCTGTAGGCTGAGCGAAACGTCCAGTGAGCATGTTCATACCATTGAACTGAGCTGCACTTGCGATACGATCAACTTCTGAGATTAAAGCAGAAACTTCTACCTGAATCTGCATGCGGTCTTCTGCTGAGTAGATACCGTTTGAAGACTGAACAGCGAGTTCACGGATGCGCTGGATGATATCTGTAGTTTCCTGGAGATAACCTTCAGTTGTCTGAATGAAACTGATACCGTTCTGTGCGTTCTGTGAAGCTTTGTTCAAACCACGGATCTGGCTGCGCATCTTTTCAGATACAGCAAGTCCTGAAGCATCATCACCTGCACGGTTGATTTTTTCACCTGATGAGAGTTTTTCCATGTCTTTGTTTAATGAAAGACCTGTAATTCCCAATTGACGATTGGCAAACATTGCCGACATGTTGTGGTTGATAACCATAGTATTCCTCCTTGGAATATGTAGCAGAAGAATCCTTTCTTCTGAATAAAGAAAATGCAAAAATGTGCAAATGCTTTACAAGGCTACACCTACACATTTCTGCCGAACTGTCTGAATGTTGCTTCTACGAAGTCGACACACTCATAACACTTCTATCTTTAATTTCGGCAATATGATGATAAAACTTTAGTAAAAAAATAAAAAAATTTACAAATTTTTTAAGATTTTTTGAATTATTTTTACTGCTTTTCCTCTGTGGGAAATAGCATTCTTTTCTTCAGCTGTAATCTGGGCAATAGTTTTGTTGTATTCAGGTAAAAATACAATTGGATCATATCCAAAACCACCTTCACCTGCCTGTTCTTCAATTGAATTGATAAGGCATCCTTCGAAAGTTTCCTGAGCAACTACAATTCTGTCTGGACCCTGGTAGAGTACCATGGCACAGGTGTAATGACAGGAACGGTTGCCATTGAGATAGGCTGCTTCTGGAAGTTTTCCATTTTTGATAGCCTGGTCTGTTTGAAGAAGAATGAATCGGTTCTGTTCATCCTGTGAAATTTTTGTTCCATCTGGTTTTCCCTGCATAAAATCAGGTCCTGCATAACGAGAAGAATATATGCCAGGTGCCCCACCCAAAGCATCTACGCAAATACCTGAATCATCCGCAATAACAGGGCAGTGAACTATATCATATAAAGCTTTTGCCTTAATGATACTGTTTTCGTAAAATGTTGTACCTGTTTCATCTGGATCAAATTCAATACCTTCATCCGAAGGAATTACAATTTCATGTTCTGGCAGAAGTTCTACCATTTCCTTTTTCTTATGTTTATTACCTGTAGCTAAATAAATTTTCATAACTTCATTTTATTAAATTAGAAGTCTATCTTCAACTCCTTTGCTCTGTGAAGATAATAACTTATTTGCCTTTCGCATAAACCTACAATCTGTGAAATTGCTTTGTTTGAAGGTCTGATATATACAATTCCGTTTCGTAATAATTCATTCAGCATTTCCCAATGTTTTTCCTGATTCAACTGTTTTTTTTCCAGTTTTAATTTTGTGTATTCAGTTGTAAAACAGGAAGTGTCATTAATCAGGTTAATCTGATTTTCGTATTTTTTCTTTAAATAATAGGCATTGTTTCTTCGGGAAATCATTTCCTGCTTTTTATTTACTTTATCTGTTAAATCTTTATTTAAAATAAAAATTGCGTCTTTTAGTAATTCCTCTTCGATATTACAAATTTTGCTTATTTTTTCGATTTGCTGTTCAGTTAAATAATATGAAGATTTTAATGCTAACACCAGAAGCATTCGTTCTATTCTAGGAGATTTCATATTTTTGAATTTCTCAGAAAGATTAAGATTTTCTATTTCGGTTTTATGATTCTCATTTAGTGGTGTGAATTTATACTGGTCAGATTTACATGCCAGTTGAAAAGCTTCTGCAGGAATTTGTACTGGCTTAAAGGGAACTTTAGTAGTGAACTCATTGTAATCAATATGATTGTAGGATTCTAATGTGTTCTGGTAATTAATAATGCTTTCGTTATAGTAATGATTGTCTCTGGTATAAGATACGGCTCTTCTGCGGTTGCAGTTTACAATAATACTTTTTATATAGCAGAAAAAATATGTAAAAAAAGTTCCATATTCTGAATTATAATGCAGAAATACAGAATCTTCTTTTTCCAGAAAACGAGTAACCACTTCGCTGAGCAAATCTTCATCTTTTTCCAGTCCAAAAATAGCGGGATTTGTCATGATGAAAACTGACAGTGTATGAAGGCCTTCTTTTATTGAAATTTTTCCTTCATGAATATCTTTTTGTAATAAATTAACATCTAGTTTCATTAATACTTACCTCCTTGAATAATGAACTATGAAAATATTAAAGCAAGTATTGTGCCAACAATTTTTTCATATAAAAAAAGGCCTCTTTGTAAACTCAAAGAAGCCTTTATAAAGTATTAAAAAAGGGAAATTTCCTTTTACATGATTCTTGCAAATTCTTTTACAATCTGTGGAATTAAAGTATCAAGTTTTCCGTCTGTACTCATACCTGATGCATTTTTATGACCGCCACCACCAAATTTAGAAGCAACCAGAGATACATCAATTTTATCCTGTGATCTGAAACCTCCAGTACAAGTTGTTGGTGTATCCTGTCTAAGGAATACAGCAGCCTGAACACCTTCAGAAGAAAGCAGAAGCTGGTAGAGGGCATCGGAATCTCTTCCTTCCTGTCCGTATTTTCTGGTGTCTTCTATTGTTTCGTAAGTGATTACAAGTTTTCCGTCTAAGTATCGTTCAGCCTTATTCAGTAAAACTCCAAGAAGTTTTCGGGTAGAGTAAGGTTTTCCGTTGTTGATGTCATTATAGGATGTTCTAGGATCTACCCCATAAGAAACAAGTCTGGAACATGCTGCAAAAATGTCTGAAGATTCCGCAGATGTAGAAAGGAATCTGAAAAATCCTGTATCTGTTGAAATTCCAAAGAAAATGATTTTTGCAGTTTCTGTATCTAAAGGGCCAATTAATTCTTCATGGAAAAGTTGTACCAAATAGGCACAGGCTGGTGCCATAGGATTAATATAACCCTTTGTTGAATCTGAAATATCTGAAGTTTTGTGATGATCGATAATAAAAGTATCAAGACCTGTAAAATCTCCTTCAATTTCACCCAGTCGTTGAAGTTCAGAACAGTCGGTAATAATTAAGCCTGTGTTTTTTCGTTCTTCATCATTTTGAAAAGGCATTTCATTTGTAAAAAGCTTTTCATAAATCTTAATTTCATTTCTCTTAAAAGGACCTGCAGAAAGCAAAATATGTTCCTTATTGAATTTTTTAAGAATTGCAGAAATACCAAGGCAGGATGCAATACAGTCTCCGTCTGGTTCTTTGTGTCCAATTACATAGAAAAAGTTATGTGAATCTATAAAGGCCTTGAAGTCTTGAATTGATTTTTCTGGAATAATCGTCATTTTAATTTCCTGTTTGTTAATATAAAAAAGGTTGAAAATTAAATTCTCAACCTTTTGATTTTATGAAAAAATATTTTCAGAAAAAGTTTACATTGGAAGATCTTCCAGTGTTTCTTTATCTACACCCTGAACTTCTTTACCGTATTCAATTACACCCCACATGTTGTTATTTTTTGACATTGGAATAGTAAGAATTACACGGTGGAATTCATTGTTTTTCTTTACGATTGTAAAATAAGCTTCTTTTGGATGCTTACAGTCACGGAACTTAAGTTTTCGTGGATTTTCTGGAGTACCAATAGCCCATTTTTTAGGAATAACTACAGTTCCAGCTCCTGCGTGCTGTTTCTGATAAATAAGAACATAAGCTTCGCGAGCTTCAAGAATTTTTAAGATAGGTACATTTTCATAAGTAAAATTAGACCATTTTGATTCATCTTTTTCCTGAACCATTGTAATGTTTGTATTCTGTGCAAAAACCCCTGCTGTGAAAACTGATAATAAAGCAGCGATGATAAAAAATTTTTTCATTTGTTACTCCTATAAGAGATTACTAGTAAATAACATTATAAACGGATTGTGAATTTTTAACAACTATAAATCATTTTAATTGTGGAAATTTCCCTGTGAAAAAGTGAGTTTGAGATTGGTGTTAATAAATGATAATAAATTATCGAGGCGTTAAAAAATTATCAAAAATTAACGATTAGAAAAATTCAGAAAACTGGGAATGGGTAAAAAAAAACCTTAAAAAGCAATGCTTTTTAAGGTTTTACTTGGAGTAGGGACTATAGGACTCGGACCTATGACCGCTCGGATATGAGCCGAGTGCTCTACCAACTGAGCTAAATCCCCAAGGTGTTATTAAT
>JAZQOB010000114.1:0-34566 GCA_045627625.1 Treponema sp. | reverse complement strand
TGCACCAGCATTCGGATAATGGCCGCCAAAGCACCAAAATTACCGTCAATCTGGAAAGGAGGATGATTATCCAAAAGATTTGGTAAAGTTGAATGAGTAAGGATTTTTTCTATTGCATCCAGGGCTTCGTTTCCCTGTCCCAGCTGGGCCCTGAAGTTTATAATCCATGCCTGACTCCACCCTGTATGACCTCCTCCATTGGAAAGCCGTTTATCCAGAGTCTTTTTACAGGCAGCCGCAAGTTCTGGTGTTTTTTCCACAGAAATAGTATGTCCTGGGAATAAACCGTATAAATGGCTGATATGACGATGACCTGGTTCAACTTCTGGAACTTCTGTATTCCATTCCATAAGAGACCCGTCCCCGTTTATTTCTGGTTGCTTTAAATGTTTAAGAACATATTCAAACTGTTCAAATTCGGCACCAAGATATTTTTTTCCATTCTTATCTTTAGCTCTGTCCCCCAGAATGATTTTTGAACGCATTGCCGCATTAAACAAATGTTCAAGAATCATATTATCCATTTCGCAGCCTTCAGTAAAAGCTCCAATCTGTCCCGCTTTAGTAACATAAGAATTTTCAGGAGATACAGAAGGATTTATTACAAGATAAGGCTGACCGTCTTCTGCTAAAAGTTCGCATGGCTGCAAGAAATCTACAAAGAAACGGCAGGCTTCGTGAATCAAATAGTAATATCGTTCAAGGCACTTTAAATCAAAGGTATATTCATAATGTTCATAAATATGAG
Source organism: Treponema sp. (assembly GCA_045627625.1). Taxonomy (GTDB): domain Bacteria; phylum Spirochaetota; class Spirochaetia; order Treponematales; family Treponemataceae; genus Treponema_D. The sequence continues at coordinate 33,818 of JAZQOB010000114.1, read as the reverse complement.
TAGCAAGCCATGCAGCACCTAAAACCCAGTAAGTACCAGGCAACCAGGCATCCTGAGGAGCAGTATCTCCCCAATAATCTGTATTATGATGGATTACATAACCTGGACAACCGTACATTGTTTTAGCAGTAATTTTTCCATTTTCAAAGGTTCGTTCAAGAAGTTCAAATAAAGGAATTTCACAATCACTTAAACCAGTCATATTTACAGGCCAGTAATTCATTTCGGTATTAATATTGATTGTGTATTTACTTCCCCATGGAGGATCCATATAGCAGTTCCAAAGTCCCTGTAAAGTAGTTGGAAGAACTCCAGGTTTTCTGCTTCCTGCAATCAAAAGATATCTGCTGAAATTTGCATAAAGTTCAATTAAATCAGTATTTTCTTTTGATGCGGTTTTCAATAATTCAGGAACAGGAAGTTTTTCGGTTTCCGGATTATGTTTTCCAATGGTAATATTCATCTGATTGAATAAAGGTGAATATTCCTTGAGATGTGATTCAAACAACTGCTGGCTTGCTACCTCGATACCGATTTTACTGATGAATTTTTTCATCTTTTCGATATTGCTTTTACATTCACCAGTCCAGGTATTATTCAAAATTGCTCTATCATACTGAGCTTTTGTTAAAGGCTTTTTGTTCCATTTAAAATCCCGGATATCAATCATGAATAAAGCAGAATCACAATTAGTACCTGTCAGACAGAATCCGGAAGTTTCAGATTTTCCACCCTCAGTTACAACCGACACACCTGCACAAAATGGAATTCCATGAGCATCTTCAAGATAAATAGTTCCATCTTCGGCATAAACTCTGTCAGCCCAGATTCCTCGGTCCAGATAACCGCAGAAATTAATTCTTCCTTTCTGGGTACAGGTTACCTTCATAAAAAGCATATCATCAACTGCAGAAATCCAGGTTTTACGGGTATAAACTGCACCGGCTATATTTCTGTAAGTTACAGTTACAGATGCATCTTCTAAATTAAGTTCACTTTTATAGGAATTAAGATAAACTTCATCTGCCTTATGCTGAAGAGGCCATCCACATTCAAGACCGAATTTATCTTCTTCAAAAAAATCAATTTTAAAGTCACCTGCAGTCTGATAAACTCTTTCGTTAAAACAAGTACCACTTAAATGTCTGAAGCCCATTTCCTGAGCTTCCATTACCTTGCCCGCTTTAACAAGTTTTCTGATTTCATTTAGATTTTTTTTAGCAGTAGAATTGTTTCGATCAGTTGGACCGCCAGACCAGATTCCTTCTTCATTCAACTGAATTACTTCGTTGCAAGGATGAGCTTTTACCATTGCTCCAAGACGGCCGTTTCCTAAAGGCAGGTAATGTTCCCATTTTTCAGGAGGAACAGTAAATAACATTTTTGTATTCATAATAACTCTCAGATTCTGGATTAATTATTTATTCAAGTTCAAAATTTTTCTAAAAGCACTGTCAGGCTTATTCAATTCTTTAGAACCACGAGTAATCTTACATAAACTCATACTGAATTTTTTTGCAATTGCCCGCTGAGGAGTTCCGGCATCAATTTCTTTTACTAAAAGCCATCTATTTGCTAAATCTTTTAATTCTGCAGGAGTAAAAATACATTCAACAAAATCCTTAACTAAAGCTTCATCACAGTTATGAAAAATATGGATGAGTTCATCAATTGTCTGCTTCTGCATTTCTTCAGTGATGGGATTTTTTTCTTCGTTTCTATCAATAGTTTCCATGCTTAAAGTATAGCACATAAGTAGAAAAAAATCACAATACAAAATTATTACTTATTTTACCTATATAAAACACATAAATAAAAATTCTTTTTAGCTTTTTTTAAAATAGTCAATCTTCCTTCAGACACCCATATTTTTTCATTCTTTTTATTTCCTAAATTATCAGTTTTGTCATAAACCATTACAGTCTGATAATCTAAAAAACCAGGTTCCCATTCAAAGATTAAGTATTGGTCATCATTTATAACTTCATTTTTATAGTCATTATTAATTATCTTTTTTTCAATCTTAGGTATTTCAAACAGGAATGCAAAATTATCTTCAACATTAAACTTGTAAAGAATTATCATTAAAAAAAGAACTAGCACTTGAATAAACGAGATATTTTTTTCTTTCAATATGCAAATCAGCAGTAAAGAAAGGATAATAAAAAACACAATAAAAAAGATAATAAGATAATTAAAAAGAACAGCGCCTATACTTTTTTTTACATAATATGAAAATAATAAGAAAAACAGCAGAATAATATCTATCAGGATTGTTATAAATAATTGAGCTTTTTTCTTCATTTTAGTCTACCTCCTGATAAATCACTTGAGTATTTATATTACCATTATCGTAAAAGGTGTATTCATAGTAATAAACAGTTGTTTTTTCATTTACAATTTCTTTTTTATAAAGCAAATGGTCATCACTATCATATTCATAAAATGTTTCGGTATAAATATCTTTTACTGCATTACCAGTTATTTCATTCAGACTTTTATAGTATTCATCATCTTCTTCACGAAGAACAATTTGATTATAAACAATAGAATGAATAAGAATTCCTTTTTCATCATAAAAAAAGGAATTTGTTACATCAAATAATTTTCTTCTTCCATTTTTGCACACTCTTCGAACTTTACGAGTATGATTTATATCATCATAAGTTGAAAAATTTTCATAGAGTCTTTTATTTGGCCTATAATCCTGCATGAAATAAATTTCTCGATTTTTTTCGTCATATTGGTACATCTCTAATGAACCATCAGGAACTGTAACTTGTATTAATTTACCAGAAGAATCTGTTTCGTAAATGTATGTTCCTTGTTCAGTTTCCATGGTGATTAAATTATCATCATAAATATAATTTTTATAACTGGAAGTTCCCACTATTTCTTCCCGAATTATGCGATTTTTAGAATCATAAAAATAGATTGTTTCTGTATAATTATCTGTTAATTTTAAATCAAATATATTTGAGTCAGTAGAATATTCGTAAAAATAAAGGCCCGTATTCCAATTGTTAGCTTCAATTTTTCTTACACAAAGATCTTTATCATCATAGAAATTAACATAAATTACTTTTCCATGTAATGAACAAATTTTAATGTTTCCTGCAGCGGAATATTCCAGTTTATTTTTTATAATTACCCTTTTAGTTTCTTCTCTGCCATTAATGTTAAATTTTTTTAAGAAAACCGCTTCCTGAGAAAATACAAATACTTGAAATATTGAAACCAGAATAAGAAAAAACAGCTTTTTGTTATTGTTAACAAGCATTTATAAACTCCGTAGAAAATATATTTTTATTCTTCAACTCTATTAATTAATTGATTTCGGCTTATTTAGATTTCTGCAAATCAAAATTTCTAGAAGTAAGTTTTTTTATTTTTACATACTGACAAATAATTATACCCACCAATATAAAAATAAATACTAAAAGAATTATAGTTAAATTTATTGATTTTGGCTTTTCTTCCAGATAACCATTTTTATAGATTCCAGTTTTTTGTTTTCATTTTTTCTCCTATTCCCTGCAAACCATTATACAGATTGGAAAGTTTCATTAACAAATTCCAATTTGTTTTGGGAAAAATTTTATAATTAATTATCAGAAAGAAGTCTTTCCAAATCATGCTTTAATTCTCGTGAACTATTTCTTTCAAAATTAAGAAATCGGACTAACATTTCTTTCGACCTATTTTTCTCTATAATTTGTTCAGCAAAACCCAGCATCCAGCCTTGGTTAGGAACCCATGTTATTAATCCAAAGTCATTATCAATTTTTGGGTAATTATAATATCGCATTGGATATAGAAAATTTCTCACCCCAATAATATTTAAAACCAGCCCAGCACAACAGGAGAAAGTGCAACAAAAAGAATTTCTATAACTAAAGCTGGGAGAAAGTTTGCAGTTTTTATTTTTTTGAGGCCTATAAGATTTATACCAATCATTATGATTAATGCACCTCCCACTGCACTAACTTCACTAATCATTAAATCTGAAACATAAGGTTGAATAAAACCTGAAAGAAGAGTTAATGAACCCTGATATAAAAAAATCATAATAGAAGAAAAAGCTGTTCCTATTCCCATGGCGGCAGCAAACGAAATGGCCAAAAAACCGTCCAAAATGGATTTTGTAAAAATAATTGTGTAATCATGTTCTACCCCTGCTTTAAATGAACCAACAATGGCCATAGCACCAACACAGAATAAAACAGAAGAATTCAAAAATGCATAAGCAAAATTATTGTTCTTTTTACCTGGTAAAAAATTTCCTTGAGACCTGTCCCCATCGGCAGAATTTTTTTTATTAAAAACTTTTTCCAGCCAGGAACCTAATCGTAAAATAGCCCCATCAATATTCAAATAGTAACCAATAATTCCACCAATAATTAAAGACAGAGCCATAAAAACAATATTGTCAAACTTCATTGCCATCTGAAGCCCTATTACAACTGTAATTACACCGGCTCCAGTTGAAATCATATCAGATAATTCATCTGTAAACTTTTTAGAAAATAAAAGACCAATTATTGATCCTAAAATAATTGCGCCACAATTTACAAATACTGCCAACATAAAATAAATCCTTAAAATATATTATTTTGATAATGAAAAAAATTTTAAGCAAAAAAAAAGAGACTGACTAATTGTCAATCTCTTTCGTGCGGAGGAGCCGACTTGAACGGCCACGGATCTCTCCACAAACACCTCAAGCTTGCGTGTCTACCAATTCCACCACCCCCGCGGAATGTATGATTAATATATAAAAAAACAGAAAAACGGTCAAGTAGTATTATGACGATTTTTCTGTTTTTTTTAAATTTTTTTTTAGAATTTTCCACTGCTGTGAGAAAATCCGCCACTGGAAATATGAGTTCCACCACCGCTTGAATTTGAAGAAGTCTGGATTTTATGACGGGAAACATCTCTGTGCGTAAACATATCAGAGCGTTTTGTAATATTTACTGCATTCTCATCGACATAATATCCAGCATCTTTTGCAAGATGAACAGTTTTCATCTGACTTCTGAAAACCAATACTGTAATCAATGCAACAATAAAACCAAATGCCAAACCAATAAGCAAACATGGAAGAATTGTATCCATTGCATCTACCTCTCTATATTCACCATAATTGCTGCTTTTTGAATTACCATATGTATCAACAGGTTCTCCCTGAGCTCCAGAATAAAGTTCAAGTTTTACACCTTCAACATAGGCCTTAAAACCACCAATCCAGTCATTTTTCTTAAAATAAGGAATAAAATCTTCCTGAAGAAGTTTTTTACCATAATCAGTAAAAGTATAATGAGCTTTAGTTCCATGAGCACAAATATCAAAGTCTCTGTCTTCCATGCTCATAACAAGCATAAGCCCAGTATCCTCTTCATCAATTCCTAATTCTTCTGAACGGTAAAGTACTTCCGAAAAATCTTCAATATTGGAATAACCAAAATCTGTAAAATCCTTAAGAATATAAATGTAAATTCCCATATCATATTCAGAACCGACAGATTCCATCATGTCCCAAAGAAGTTCTGCATCCTCTTCTTCTAAAAGATCAGCTTCGTCGTAAAGAATACTGTAATCGTAGGCAAAACCCCGGGCAGAAAGACTCAACAGCAGAATCAAAGCAAGGGAAAATAACTTTTTCATCACTTACTCCTAGCCGAAGAAACCAAAATAAAGATTCAGCAAATAAACGATAATTCCTACTGCAGTACCAACTCCAGCGGTCAATCCAAACAGCCATCCGCAGAATCTTCCAGCCGAAACAGGAAGATTTCCAACGATTTTTCCAGTCTGACCGTTTACTGCAAACTGATAGTTCTTATCGTTCCATTTTGTATTCAGCAACCACACAGGAAGGAATACATAGCTGGAAGAAATCTTTTTAATAGTTACATTGGAACTTGAACAGGAAACACGATCATAATGTCCAACTGAACGTCGCATCTGATCAATTGAAGAACGTTCAATACGAGTTTGAATTCGTGGCATTACATCTTCAGGAGTTTCATCATATGCTTCAGCATAGAAGCCTGGTAAATAAGAAGTTGTAAAGTCAGTTAATTCGTTGTAGTTGAATGGTTCAATTGAATCCATTTCCGCATTATCCATTTTTTTAGAAGCATCAGAGGGAACTTTTTCAAAAGGAACATTACCAGCACGATGAACACTATAATGCTCAGTAGTTGTTACTTCGTATTCTCCATCAGTTGTTGTATGAACATTCTCACAATGAAATTTTACATCTGCATAAGTTTCACCATCAAAGAGCCAGAAAGGAACATAAACCCCTTTAACTTCTTCGATATGATTTTGAGAACAGAATACTTTTGGTAAAAGTTTTTTACCTTTGTAGTAATTTGTAAGAGCTACTTCAGCAGCCTTTTTGTCTAATTTGAATGGAATGATTTTAGAAGGCATTACACCTGCTGTGAACTGACCTGGAATGATTGTAGGATTTCCACAATATGGACAGTGAGTTGCAACAGTTGTTTCTTCACAAATAAGTTCAGCACCACAAGTAGAACAGTTGTAAAGTTTGATTTCGTCCTGATTCCACTCCTGGCCTTCGATTTCTTCAATTTTTACTTTTTCTGCAGAAGCCTTTTCTTTTTCTTTGTCAGATTCTTCTTTTGCCTGTTCAACCTTTGAATTATACTGGGCATCAATTTCTGAAACTTCGAAAGAGCTGCCACAGTAATCACATTCAAGTTTACCGGAAGCCCCAACAAAATGAAGAGGCCCGGTACAGGCAGGACACTGATAATTAGTTACCTTAGCCATTTATTTTTCCGTAGTTGATTATTTTACAATGTCACCATCATCAAATGGATCGCCACATTCAGGACAGAATTTTGGAGGGACAGTACCTTTTTCAGGTTCCCAACCACATTTGTCACATTTATACTGTGGAACTCCTGCTGGTTTCTTTGCACCACATTCAGCACAGAATTTACCTTTATTTTTAGCACCACAAGAACAAGTCCAGAAATCATCAGCAGGTTTTGGGGCACCACATTCAGTACAGAACTTACCAGTTACAGTCGCACCACAAGAACATTTCCATGCACCTGCAGCTGGAGCCTGTGTCTGCTGAGCCTGATTCTGCTGTCCCATTGCAAACAGGTTCTGGGCATTAATTCCGCCAGCATTCTGAGCCATATTCATACCCATAAATGCCATTGCAGCTCCACCCTGATTGTTTGCAGCAGCCTTCATAGCTTCTGCCTGTGCACCAACAAGGTTTGCAGCAGCAAGAGTTGGATTTGCAAAAGCAGCATTCTTCTGAAGTTCTTTGAGCATTTTTTCGTCTTCTTCATCAGCCTTGATAGAAGAAACACCGAAGTTCTGGATTTCGATACCACGATAATCACGCCATTTAGCAGAAAGTTCCTGTTTCAAAGCTTCTGCCAATTCCATAGTGTGACCAGGAACTGCAGAATAACGGATTCCCATTTCAGAAATGCGGGCGAAAGCTGGCTGTAAAGCAGTTAAAAGTTCTGATTTAAGCTGGCTGTCAAGTTCATCCCGTTTATAATCCTGAGTAACATTTCCACAAACATTAGTGTAGAAAAGAATTGGGTTTGTTACTTTATAGCTGTATTCACCAAAACATTTTACAGAAACATCAATATCAATTCCTGCTCTCTGATCTACAACACGGAATGGAACAGGATTAGGAGTTCCATATTTATTTCCGATTAATTCCTTTGTATTGAAGAAGTAAACTCTCTGATCTTTAGGAGCTTCGCCACCAAAAGTAAATCGTTTACCAATATTCTTGAAAACATCAATTAAACTCTTACCAAAGCTTCCTGCAAAAAGTGAAGGTTCTGTAGAAGAATCATATTTATATTCACCAGGTTCAGCACAAACATCAACAACTTTACCCTGTTCAACAATAATCATACACTGACCATCTGCAACAGCGATAATAGAACCATTAGAAATAATGTTATCTTCACCTTTAGTATTACTAGAACGACCAGAAACCTTTTTCTGACCTTTAGTACAGATTACATCTGCATTAAGTGCTTCACAATAAAAATACTCTTTCCACTGGTCTGCTAAAACTCCACCAACAGCTCCAGATAATGCTTTAATAAGTCCCATAAAATTCCTCTTTATTATATATTTTTGGGTATCCCCTCTTATGCATAAAATAATGCCATTATTATTTTATAACAAAAAATCAAAAAAACAAAAGAAAAAATTAAGATTTTGATAGTTTTTAATATTCCAATAAAATAGATTACTTCGCTCCGCTCGTAATGACGGTAGAAATTGTCTTTCCACACCCTTGCCAACAAACTATTCCCGTATCGAGGCACTGATCAATTTTATTTCGGAACTTGCCAACAAAAAAAAATCCCGTGCCTCGACACGGGATTCTAGTTTAATAGTTTAAAACTTAGTAATTATTCAATCCGCCAACCTTAACCTGGAAGTGACTGAACTCCATTGAGAAGCTTGCTCTTCCCTGAGTAGCAGAACGAAGATTTGTACTGAAACCAAACATTTTAGCCATAGGAGCCTGAGCATGAATAATTTCGCCAGATGTTTTTGAATCCTGACCCATAATATTTCCACCACGCTGGCTGAGCTGACTTGAAGCAGGACCAACGAAATCCTTTGGACAAGAAATATCAACATTCATAACTGGTTCAAGGATAACAGCACCAGCTGCAGTACAAGCTTTATCAAAAACCTGGGAAGCACAAGCTTCAAAGGCAAAAGTTGTTGAAGTCAATTCATTGTAATCAATCTTAGTAACTTTAACTGCAATATCTGTACATGGATAACCGTAATTGATTCCAGAATCCAATGCAGATCTGAATCCAGATTCAATTGCTTCCATAATTTCATCAGGAACATCATTATGTTTTGCAACACATTCGTAAGAGTTTCCTTCACCCTTTTCGCGAGGTTCAACAGTAATTGTAAGACCTGCAGTATTTTCTTTTCCACCAAGAACACGGCTGTATTCTTCTGTAGCTTCTGCAGATGAAGAAATAGATTCACGGTAAGTAACCTGTGGAGCACCAACATTACACTTAACACCAAAATCATCACGCATACGAGTTACAAGAACATCAAGATGAAGTTCACCCATACCAGAAATAATAAGCTGTCCAGTTTCTGCATCTTCATGAGAAGTAAAAGTTGGATCTTCACGACTTAAGATTTCCAGAGTTTCATTCATCTTGTCTTTTTCTGACATACTTTCTGGTTCAAGAGCAACAGAAATAACTGGTTGAGGGAATACAGGCTGTTCAAGAAGAACTGTAAAAGCTTCAGAACCAATTGAATCTCCTGTCTGTGCCAGCTTAAGACCGATAAATACAGCAATATCACCTGCCGAAACTGAATCTACAGGTTCTGATTTATTGGCATGCATACGAAGAATACGGTTTACTCGTTCACGCTTCTTTTTGTTTGTATTGTAAATCTGAATACCAGACTGAATTTTTCCAGAGTACATTCTTACATAGCACAAAGGTCCCATTTCGCGGTCATACTGAATTTTGAATACAAGACCCAATGGCATTTTAGTTGCATCACAAGGAACTGAAATTTCTTCTGTCTGATCTTTTTTAACTTTAAGACCCTTTGCAGCAGGTATATCAGTTGGACAAGGAAGATAATCTACAACTGCATCAATCAAAGGCTGAACACCCTGGTTGTGGCGGGCAGAACCCATTACAAATGGAACAAAAGTTCTGTTGATTGTACCGTTACGGATTGCAGCCTTAAGCTGTTCAACAGAAATGTCTCCGCCTTCAAGATAGATTTCCATAAGAGCATCATCAGAACCGGCAACTGTATCAACTAATTTTTCACGCCATTCTTTTGCCTGATCCAGTCTTGAAGCATCAATTTCTGTAACATCAAAAGTTTCACCTTCATCTTCTTCATGCCAGCGAATTTCTTTCATTTCAAGAAGATCGATTACACCTTCAAAATCAGGACCTTCACCAATAGGAATCTGAAGAGCTAAAGTTTCAACTCCAAATTTTTCTTTAACATCATCCATTGAACCAAAGAAGTCTGCACCAATTCGGTCCATTTTATTCATAAAACAGATTCTTGGAACATTGAATTCATCTGCCTGTTTCCAAACAGTTTCTGTCTGTGGCTGAACACCATCAACGGCACAAATAACTGCAACCGCACCATCCAAAACTCTTAAAGAACGTTCAACTTCTGCAGTGAAGTCTACATGTCCCGGTGTATCAATAATATTAATCTGATAGTTTTTCCAGTAAGTAGTTGTGGCAGCAGAACAAATTGTAATACCTCGTTCCTGTTCCTGTGCCATCCAGTCCATTGTTGCCTGGCCGTTATCAATTTCACCAATCTTGTGAATTTTTCCAGTGTAATAAAGAATACGTTCTGTTGTAGTAGTTTTACCGGCATCGATATGAGCCATAATACCAATATTGCGCATCTTATCAAGAGACATAGTTTAATCTTCCTATATAAATATTTTCAAAAGTATTTGGTAATTTTAGAACTTATAGTTAAAAAAATAAAGACCCGAATGTGAAAAATCGAGCCTTTATTCTATATAATACATTAAATTTTAGAATGTAAGAGAAACCCCTGCTCTTGGAGTAAAGCTGAAATTAGCGATTCTTGCGGCTTCTGCTCCAGAAAGAGTTGAATGTTTTGTAGCATAGAACTGATATTCAAAAAGACAGCCGGCAGAAATTCCAAGTCCTGGAGAAAGAATCACATTTGAAACAACATCAATTCCTGCTCCAAAAGAATTATTTGAAATAATATCATCATCAGAAAGAATTACATCATTTGTAAAGGAAACACCAGGAACAATAAAAAGTTCAACTAAATCTGTAGTGATTGTTCTGAATGAAACTCCTGCAAAGAAATGAGTAACATACCAGAAATCTGAAGACTCCTGTGCGTTGTAACTGTCAATAATTCCAGTTGCATTGTTGGTTTTGAAAACAGTTGTTGGAACAGAAATTCCGGCATTTAACTGAAATCCTAAAGATTCTCCAGTTCCACGATAATCGAACATAAGACCAGAACCTGTCTGACAATAGCTGTTTGTTGAATCTGACCAGGTAACAATAGGCATCATATATGAAAAATCAAAAGTATTTTCATAGCTGTATGCAAAAATGCCTGTTGTAAGTGCTGTAAATAAAGCTAAAACTGATAAAATTTTCTTCATATTTTTTCTCCAATATATACTAAACAAAACTGGCTTTAAAAAGATACATTTAATAAAAACATTTTAACTTTATTAGTTAAAAAAATAAAGACCTGAAAAAACTTTTCAGGTCTTTAGAAGCTTTATTTGTTATTCAGATTAGAATTTGTAACCTACACCAAAGTGTGGAGCAAATGAAAATTTTGTTACAGAAATAGATTTTCCAGACAAATCCTGATTAGAGAACATATATGCAAGTGGACAACCTAAACGGAGGTAAATATTCTTATCAACCTTGTAGCGTGCTTCTAAATCAATACCAAAACCCCAGTTCTGCCAGTTATAAGTTGTTTTTGAATCTCCAGAACCAGAAGAAGCATTATAAGCCTGCATCAAAATACCAGGTGTTACAAAGATATTAAATGCTTTTTTGTTATAAACATTAACTGTAGTTCCAAAGAAAAGATTAAAACAGTTATAAAAATTATATGAATCTGAGTAAGTAGTTGTAACTTCATTTCCTGAAGAAAAAGAGCCAACTTTTCCTGACCAAGACCACTGATCTGTCATTGGGAAAGCCATACCCATTGCAACACGAAGTCCAATCTGATTGTTAAGCATAACATCTGCACCTACATCAAAACCCATTCCAAATTCAAAATGTTTTTCTTTGTAGTTTGTATAAGTAGAACTACTTGTAGAAGTCCAAGAATTCATTGGAAGAGTATAGCTTCCATCTACTGTAAAATTCACAGCAAATAAAGAACCTGCAAATACCAATGCTGCTGCTACCGCTGCAATAATTTTTTTCATAAAAATACCTCATAAATAATTTTTGTGAAGTTTGCTATAAGAAAATATAACGAACTGTTATTTTAAGTTTAACAATTTAAAATAAATAAGGCAAGTTTAATATTTAAACCTGCCTTTTTTTTCAATTTTTTACTTAAAAACAGTCTGCAGTTACAAACTCATAGCCTGCATCAACCAGAGAACAAATCAGTAAATCAAGATAATTGTACAAAGGATCTGTTCTGTTGCCCTGTGAAAATCCTACTGTTACAGGAACAATTCCTCCTCCAGTCTTTCTGAGGGAATCCAGATATTTTTGAATCAGATATTCTGGCTTAATGTTTTTATTCAATTTTGCACTGTCATTGAAATCATTGTAAGAATTAATATATTCATACCCTGCTTTCTGTCCTGCCGCAATAATTTTTGGACTTACGGAATAATAAGGAGCATGCCAGAACAACGAAAGCTCCTTTTCTGCAATTCCGTAATATTCATCTTCATTACGGGCAAGTCCTCGACGAATAAAATCTTCATCTACAACAAAAGAATTGTTTACCAGATCAGTCTGGGAGAAGAACATGGAACCTACAGGATAACCGCTGATACAAATCTGTTTTGTTTCGGCTGGATAACGATTGATAAATTCACCGTTTACAAAGAAGGTTCCCTTTACATTGTATTTTTTCAAAGTTGAAAGAATCTTCGATAGGCCATCAGCATTGTCGTAGGCATCAAAAACCAAAGCAACTTTTTTTGGAGCAGGAGCTTTTTCCACACTTTCCTTATACATTGGTTTTGTAATTGCCTTTTTGCTTAAAGTTCTGATGAACAAGGCATTTTCGTATCTAGGATTCTGTGTTGTACCGCAGAAAAGTCTGTATCGGCCATTCTGTAATGTTCCAGTCTGCTTTGTAACTATGACCTTGGACCAGGTTGCCTTTGATTTATTGTATTTGTAATAAACTTCACTGGAAACTTCGGCAAGGACAGACCCGTCCCCCTTGTCCCAGTAACCAGCATTTGCAGAAGAAAGAATCTTTGTTTCGAAAGAGTTTTTAATAAGATTCCATTTTCTGATGTATTTTTCACCACCAACATAAAGGGTAGAATTTCCTGCCCAGATTGCAGAAATTACTCTGTCCCCATTTAATTCCCCGGCTTTTTTCCAGGTATTCACATCGTACACCATTAAAGAAGAGCCTGCAAAAAAGGCAACTCTTCTTCCATCAGGAGAAATAAAAGGCTTTCCGGAATCTTCAATTTCCAGAACAGAAACCGCCTTATCTGTCAATTTATAAACTGAACCTTTTTCACGACTGCCTGAATCATATGGAAGTTTTTCAAGCCACAACACCGGACTGTTAGAGGCATCCCAGAAAACATAGGCATCTACAAGTGAAGCAGAGGAATCAATATAAGGTCTGGAATAAACTACATCAAGATAATCAAACTTACCCTGCTGAATTTTTAAATAAGAAATCAAACTGCCATTCTGAATCAAAACCATTGAGGACAGGTTTGAATTTACACTGAATTTATCTGTAGCACAATTGAACTGGGAAGGAAGACGACCGATAGCTTTGCCCTGTCCAAGAATTCCAGAATACAATCCTAATGTATAAAGTTCTTTTGCATTAATCTGATAAACAAGATAATCGTCTACATAAATTAAATATCTTTCAGAAGCCCAGTTTACGCTGTTGATTGAACCTCTTCCAATTTTTCTGTATTTTTCGTCCATTTCGATGCCCCGTAATAAAGCATCTGGTTTACAGAAGTAAAGTTCATTTTCTTTTTCGTAAATTAAAACTGAACCGTCAAGGGACCATTTTACAGGAATCTTTTCGTAACTCTGACGGGTTTTATCACAGAGAATATAATTTTTTCCGGTAACTGCATCAACAAGAATAAGATTTGCATTGCTGAAGGAAGTTTTATCTACAAGACAATAATATTTTCCGTCTGGACTTGCAGAATATGGAGTTACTGGCAGGGAATTAACAGGAATTTTGCTTTCTGCTTCAACCCACTTAAAGCTGTCGGTACTGGAGTTGTATCGGCCGATTCCGTAGCGGTTTCTGATCTGGAGAACTGTCCCCTCTTCCAGCAATTCCATTTGTTCTGGATAGCAGGTAAGCATTAAAGGAGCCTTGGAACTCTGACCATCAACTAATTTTGAATAGAATAAAGATTTATAAGGATTTATTCCTGCCATGTCCTGCTTTACTGTAAAAAGCACTTCATCATTTGAGTTTAAATCTGACACTCCAAAGGAAATCTTTGCAAAAGCCTGAACCGAAAATGAAACACAAACAAGGAATAAAACTAAAATCTTTTTCATTTAGACATCTCCGAACTTAATACTAATACAGAAAGCTCTTCTTCAAGAGATTCCAGTTCCATTTCCATATCCTGGAGCTGCTTTCTTCTTGAAATCTTCTGTAACTGTTCATATTTGTTAAACAAAACATCCAGAGTCTCTTCTTCACGAGATACTCTGGAAAAACCGCACCATGGGCAATACAGAAATTCACTCTGTATTGACCGTCCACATCCTTTACAAACACACATTCTATTTTCCTATTTCTTTAATACTGACATTGGATCTACAAGTTTACCGTTCTTATAAACTGTAAAGTGCAAGTGAGGCCCTGTTGAATATCCTGTAGAACCAACAAGACCAATTTTACTTGTCTGATCCACTGCCTGACCTTTTTTACAAAGGATTTTAGACATATGAGCATATAATGTCTGGTAACCATTTCCATGATTAATGATTACATAATTTCCAAATACATTTGATACACCTGTGAATGAAACTGTACCGCTTCTTGAAGCATAGATTGGAGTTCCTGTAGGACAAGCCATATCAGTTCCAGTATGATTTGATGTAACACCTTTGATTGGGTCAATTCGTTTTCCGAATGGAGAAGTCCATTTGAAAGATGCTTTAATTGGAAGCTGGAAAAGTTCACCCATAGCATTTCTAAGTGTATCTTTATCCAATGATGCGCCAGGAATAAAAAGCTGCTGGCCGGCAGAAAGAGTTTCGCTTGAAAGTTCGTTTACATCAAGGAAAGTTTCTAATTTAAGATCATACTGTTTTACAACTTTATTGATTGTATCCCCTGCAACTACTGTATAAACAATACCGTCCATTGAAGGAATCTTAATCTTTTTTCCTTCCTGCAAAGTTCTTACATTTGTAATGTTGTTTGCAGAAATCAAAGTTGAAATATTTTTTAAACCAAATTTTCTTGCAATTCTATCGATTGTATCTCCAGACTGAACTTTATAATACTGATATGAAATTGGTTCAATAAACTGTGTTGATGCAAGAGCTTCAATTTCGAAATCAAGAAGGTTGCCGTCTTCATCAAAAGTTGAATAGTTGTCGTTAGCAAACTGAGCCATAATTTCATTAAGAGATTTTTCATCCAATGAATCTTCATAATTAAGGGACAAAGGTCCTGTATGGCTGATTTTATAAGCTGAAGCTTCGGAAATCTTAACACCTGCAAAAATTGAAAGGCTCAATACTCCAGCTGCAATCAAAAGATATAAATAGTAAGCGGCAATAAATTTTACAGTTACAGTTGCTGCTTTTCCAATGAAAGCAAGTACTGTTCTAACTGAAACAGTTGTGCGTACACGAGCTCCTGTAAAAATCTGAGAACCTGCTCTATAGTCTACCTGATAAGAAACTTCCTTCTTGATGCGAACAGGTTTCTTCATTTTAGGTAATTCTAAGTTCTTAAAATTTTTCTTAACTACTCTTAAAATATTTTTTGATTTTGGCTGATTGCCGATGTAACTAATGATTTCCATACTTTTCTATCGACACAAAACAAATCCGATATTAGAATAAAAGAAAAAAAATGAAGAAATCTGCAGAAAAAAATTCAAAAAAAACTTTTCTTCCATTAATACTCATTCTTACAGGCATTCTTCTTGGAGTATGCATCAAACTTTTTGTATTTGATTTCATTATTACTTCAGGACAATCCATGAACCCTACCCTCCATGACAAAGAAGTACTTTTTATTTCAAAAAGTGCCTACGGAATCCCTAATCCAAACTACAAAAATTTTCTTATACAATGGAAGGCTCCTGCAAAAAATGACATTGTACTGTTTCTTCACGATAATAAAATTGTTGTAAAAAGATGTGTCCTAACTGAAGGAGATTCTATAGAAATTTTAACCGATAAGCATTATAGTTATAAATTAAGGGTGGAAAATAAAAATATTCCTTTAACTTCGGCACAGATGGAATGGCTTAAAGACTATTCAACTGTTCCCCGGGGCTTTGTCTTTGTTGTTGGTGACAATGCAGAGTATTCTATAGATTCCAGAGATTACGGCTTTGTAGCTGTAAAAAATATTACTGGAAAAGTAATCGGAAAAAACAAATGAACAAATTCTACAAAAAAGGTCAGCTGATATTTTTCTTTATTGCATGCAGTATTCTTTTGATTGGCATTACTGTTGCATATTTTAAACTTTCCTTAAAACCTGTTATCGCTAAAGCAAAAAACGCACCGGTCATCGAACGGGGTTCTATTGTAGACCGTTCAGGAGCACCTCTTGCAGTTCAGACAACCTTCTATAGAGTTGGTGTAAATACAAAGGACATTAAAGATAAAGAAACTTTCAGTCTGGCAATGGCTTCTGCTGTTGAAATGACTCCAACTGAACTTTTCGATAAAATCAACAAACCTAGAGAATATGTAATCCTCAAAAAGAAAGCTACAGCAAACGAAGCCGACGAAATCAGAAGCATTGCTGTTGATTATAAATTCCACAATATTAACTTTGAAAAAATCCCTGGCCGTATCTATCCAAACTATGCACTGGCATCCCAGCTTATCGGTTACATGGGTGACGAAGGTTACGGACTTGCAGGAATTGAATTCTCCCAACAGAATGTTCTTCAGCCGGAAATTGACAAAGCACTTGAAGTTCCAGAACAGGGAAAAAACATCTATCTTACAATTGATGCAAACCTTCAGTACAAACTGGAACAGATTGCATATAAAGCACTGGAAACAACCCAGGCCGAAAGTCTTATGCTGCTGGCTACTGATTGTAAAACAGGAGAAATCCTTTCATACATCGCATTGCCTGCCGCAGATTTAAATGAATACGGGCTTGCTTCTTCACAGTCAAAAATCAACAGACCTGCAATCAATGCCTATGAACCAGGTTCTGTATTCAAAATTTTTACTGTTGCCATTTGTTACGATTCAAAAGGAATTACAACTACTGACAGTTTCCTTTGTGATGGAGTTTACGAAAAACATCTTAAAAGCAGCGAAACTGTAAGAATTAAATGTCTTGAAAATCATGGCTGGTGTACACCTCGTGAAGCCTTAAAATATTCATGTAACGATGTACTTGGACAGATCAGTGACAGAATCAGTGAAGATGAATTTATCGCAAGAATCCGTCAGTTAGGTTTTGGTTCAAAAACAGGAATTGAATTATCAGGAGAAACCTCTGGTTTTGTAAAGGATTCTTCAAGCCGTTCCTGGTCAGCCCGTTCAAAACCAACAATTGCCATTGGACAGGAAATTTCTGTTTCTGCCCTTCAGATGGTTCAGGCTGCAACAGCCATTGCTAACAACGGTGTTCCTGTAAAACTTTCTGTAATCAATAAAATCACAGATAAAGAAGGAAACATTACTTATGAACATAGACCTGAATACAAAGACCGTGTATTCAGACAGGAAACTGCAGAATTTATCTTAAGCTGTATGGAAACAACTGCAACAACAGGTACTGGACACCGTGCAAACATTGGAGATGTTAAGATTGGTGTAAAAACTGGTACTGCACAGATGGCCGACAAAGAAACAGGCGGATACAGCGAAACTGACTTCCTTTCAAATGTAATTGCAATCTTCCCTGTTGATGATCCACAGGTAATTCTTTATATCGTTATTGAAAAAGCAAAAGGTGAAACTTATGCAGGTCGTATTGTTGCTCCAGTAATTGGTGAAGCAGCAGATGTAATTATTGACCACATGGGTATGAGTCGAGGAACTGCTGCATCTGTTGGCCACAACGGTGTAATTACAATTCCTGCTAAAGAACCTGTAAAAAATCTTGCTATTGGAAGTCCTTTACCAGATTTCACAGGAAATTCAAAACGAGACTTACTTCCATTGCTGGAACAGAAAAACATTAAAATCAATATTAACGGCAGCGGATGGGTAACAAGTCAGACACCAGAACCAGAAACCCCTGTTACGGAGAATATGGTAATTG
Source organism: Treponema sp. (assembly GCA_045627625.1). Lineage (GTDB taxonomy): Bacteria > Spirochaetota > Spirochaetia > Treponematales > Treponemataceae > Treponema_D. Next base: position 15,557 of record JAZQOB010000114.1, on the reverse strand, counting down.
AACTCTACCTGGACTAAAAACCTTCAATTATTTAAAGAACGATTTTCTCCTCTGGCGGATTTGTTTGCACCCCTGATTAAAGAAATTTCATTGGCGGATGAAGAAGAGATTTCTAAACTGTTTTCTTTCTGGAATGTTTCTACTGCAAAAAACGGAAGTTTAACTGCAACCGAAAAAGGGGACGGGTCTGAACTCCGCCTTCACTCTTCCTATAATCCCCAGCGAGAAGCACAGAGTGCCATTCTCCAGCCGGAAATTCAATCTAAAAAAACTGTAGTATTTATGGGGACAGGTCTGGGATATCATATAATTGCCCTTTCTCAAAATATTCTGGATAAAAACGAAGATAAGAAAATTATTTTAATAGAAAAAGATCCTCTTCATTTTTTTGCAGCACTTTATTACCTGGACTGGTCATGTGTTTTCAGTATTTCAAAACTTGTACTGGCCATCGATTGTCCTTCAGATGCAATCATGGGGCTTCTGGAAGATTCATCCCATATTAATACAAGTTCCTCTGGAGTAAACGAAACTTTCTTTTTTTTGATTCCAGCTTTCACCGCCCATTGCCAGCCTTACTTTGACACAATTAAAACTTTAATTGAACGAAATAAAACTAAAAACGATATAAATGCGGCCACCTACGACAAGTTTGCAAAGCGATGGATTACCAACAGCAAAAAAAATCTTAAATACATTCAAAACTGTAAAAAGGTTTCAGACTTGTGTGCAGATAAAACTTTGGGGACAGGTCTCAAAAGCAGCAACTTTGTACTCATTGCCGCGGGGCCAGGGCTTGAAAAGCTTCTTCCAAAATTAAAAGAAATTAAAGAAAAAGCCGTTTTAGTTTGTGTAGAAACCGCTTTAAGGGCTTTACTCCGTCACGGACTTGAACCAGATTTTATTGTGATTACAGATCCTCAATATTATGCTTACCGACACATTGCGGGGCTTAAAGCTCCCCACAGCACAATGATTTGTCCAATCAGCGTATATCCATCTGTATTCAGATTTAAATGTAAAGAAACAGTATTATGTTCAGATCTTTTTCCAATAAGTCAATTTTTTGAAAAAAAACTTGGCAGCTTTGGAGATTTAGGGGCAGGTGGTTCAGTTGCCAGTTCCGCATGGAATTTATGCTACCTTTTAGGAGCAAAAAATATTTTCCTTGCAGGACTTGATTTGTCATATCCTTCAAAAGAAACTCATATCCGTGGATCTTCCAGTGAACAGAATTTTCATATTCTTTCGGGAAAAACTAAATCTGTAGAAAGATTCAGTATTGGTTCCATGTATTCTGCATATCCTGAATATGATCAGAACTATGCCGGCAGAAAGGTGCTTACGGATTCCAGGATGAAGATGTTTGCCTGGTGGTTCGAAAGCAGAATTGCAGCCTGCCCTGATGTAAAAGATTATTCACTTTCAAAAGAAAGCCTTAGAATTCCTGGAGTAGAAGCCATCGAACCCGAAAAAATGGACTCTTTTATTAATGCAGACCCGTCCCCAATTAAGGGCAGAACTTCAGATAGTACTTCAATTTCCTCAGACCTGTCCCTGTCAGAATGCATTCAAAGCTACGACAAGGAGCTTTCAAATCTGATTAATCTTGTAAACAAAGCCGTAGAACTTTGCATCATAAACTCTGCAAATCTTGAAAAAGAACTTTCTGCAGTAGAAAACGAAATTGCCCAGAATCCTTTAAAAGAAATTCTTAATCTGGCAAAACCTTCTTCAAAATATATGGAAGAACACAAAACAAATCCATTGCAACTGGCACACTACTCCAAACTTCAATCCGATCTTAAATTATATAAATTCTGATTTTTCAGCCCCCACTTTTCATAGTTTTTACAAAACAGTAAAATCATTTCATTATGAAACCAGAACTTTTTAATTGTATCAAAGGTTACAATGCCAAAACTTTCTTCAGCGATTTAATCGCCGGTATTATTGTAGGTATTGTTGCCCTTCCATTGGCAATTGCTTTCGCTATTGCTTCCGGAGTTGGTCCTGCAGCAGGTATTTTTACAGCTATTATTGCAGGTTTTTGTATTTCAGCATTTGGTGGCAGCCGTGTTCAGATTGGTGGACCAACTGGTGCTTTTGCCGTAATCGTATATGGAGTTGTTGCACAGTATGGTCTTAGCGGACTTGCAACTGCAACAGTTATGTCCGGAATCCTCTTGATTCTTCTTGGCGTTTTCAAGATGGGCGGTCTAGTTAAATTTATTCCTTACACAATTGTTACAGGTTTTACTGCTGGTATTGCAGTTACAATTGCTTCGGGACAGTTAGGAGATTTCTTTGGACTCCATCCAGATTTTTCAACACCAATGATGATTCTTGGTGAAGAATATTCTAAACTCCCAGGTGACTTCCTTCCAAAAATGATTGCATTCGTTAAATCGGCTGCAACTGTAAACTGGTATTCTTTTGGAATGGCAGCTATCTGTCTGGCTTTCATTTTCATCTGGTCTAAATTCGTAAAAAAGATTCCTGGCAGTATTGTAGTAATTATTATTGCAACAGTTGCTTCTATTCTTCTTAAAAAGTTTGCAGGATTTTCCTGTGATACAATCGGAACTTTTGCAGATGGTTCAGCACATTACGAAATCCCTGGTATTTCACAGTTAAAACCAACTTTACCAGATTTCAGTCTTAAAACAATTACAACCTTATTCCCAACTGCCATTTCAATTGCAGTACTTGCCGCTATTGAATCTTTGCTTTCAGCAGTTGTAGCAGATGGTATGATTGGTACAAAACACGATTCAAATATGGAATTGATTGCTCAGGGTGTTGCAAATATTGCTTCTCCAGTTTTTGGTGGTATTCCGGCAACTGGTGCTATTGCCCGTACAGCAACAAACATCAAAAATGGTGGTCGTACTCCATTTGCAGGAATCATTCACGCATTAACACTTCTTTTGATTCTTTTGTTCTTTGGAAAATATGCCGCATACATTCCAATGCCTGCCCTTGCTGCTATCTTGATTAATGTTGCATGGAATATGGCTGGGTTCCCTGCAATTAAAGCACTTCTCAAAGGACAGAAATCAGATATTTTTGTATTCCTCATTACTTTCATTATTACAGTATTCATTGACCTTACAGTTGCAATCGAAGTAGGTCTTGGATTTGCTGCATTCTTCTTCATTAAGAAAATGATTGATCTTTCAGAAGTTCAGGATGAAAGAGCCGCAATTACTGGTGGTATTAAAAAGGATCAGCCTGCAGAAAACCTTGATATTCCAAACGGTGCATTGGTATTCGAAATTGAAGGTCCATTATTCTTCGGTACAGTTCGTAAATTCGAACTTGCTACTGAACGAGCAAATGCCGACTGTAAAGTTCTTGTACTTCGTATGAGAAATACAATTTATCTCGATGCCGGTGGAGTTAAAGCTCTTGAACAGTGTAATGCCGCTTGTAAACGCAAGGGAATTACAATTGTAATTTCAGGTATTCACACACAACCTTACATGCTTCTTGAAAAATCAGGAATGGCAGATACTTTAGGCCGCGAAAATATTTACGACAATATTAACTCTGCTTTGGAAAGAGCAAGAGAAATCTGTAAATAAAAATATAAATATTATGACAGGAGCTGTTCTTTTTTGGACAGCTCCTTTTTTTTATCTGTTTTTCCATTACAAAACCCTTCAAATGCGATATTATATAAATATGAGTAAAAACGAAGACAAAACCGTATACATTCTGGACAGCTATGGATTAATCTACCGCTGTTATTTTGCATTCATTTCCCGCCCATTAACAAATTCTAAAGGCGAAAATGTCTCTGCACTTTTTGGCTTTTTCAGAAACCTTCATTGGATTTTACAGCACTATAAACCAGGCTATCTTTTTGCCGCCATGGACAGTAAGGTTCCAACAGTCCGCCACGAAAATTACCCGGAATATAAAGCAACCCGAAATAAAACTCCAGATGATCTTCATGCCCAGATTCCATGGATTGAAGAAGTTCTCTCTGCCCTGGGAATTCCAGTTCTCCAGTGTGACCGCTACGAAGCTGACGATGTAATTGCAACAGTTGCAAAAAAATGCGAAGAGCAGAACCGTCCCTGCCGAATCCTTTCTGGTGACAAGGACTTGATGCAGCTGGTAACCGAGAATACTAAAATCCTTAAACCTGAATCTGGAGCTTCCACCTGGAAAATCACAGGAATTGATGGTGTAGAAGCTGAATGGGGTGTAAAACCTGATAAACTTCTTGATCTGCTTTCACTCTATGGAGACACTGCAGATAATGTACCAGGTGTTCGTGGAGTTGGTGTAAAAACTGCCGCAAAACTTCTTGAAGAATACGGAGATCTTAAAGGCATCTATGCCAATCTTGACAATATTAAAGGTGCCATGCAGCAAAAACTCCGGGACGGCCAGGAATCTGCTTTCTTCAGTCAGGATCTTATCCGTCTTATTTACGATGTTCCTTGTCCTGATATCGATGCTGCTCTCAACGGGCAACCACTTCAGTTTAATTTTAAGGCCGCCGCAGAAATTCTTTCAAAATACGAAGTTTTCAATGTGGCTAAAAGCTATGCAGAATTAGGTTTAGGAGGGGAAAGTCTTCCCCTAGCTTCAGCTGATGCCTCAGCTTCCGCCACCCCTTCCAGCGGGGACACCCCGCAACGCCCCGTGGAAGATATTTTTGCAGAAGATGCAATTTCTTCCATCAAGCAGAACGATACTTCTTCATACAAGTCAATTACAGAACTTTCAGAACTTAAAGCTTATATCGACTCATATCTAGAAAAAGCAAAATCAGAAAAAATTTCAATTGCTTATGACTGCGAAACAAACTCTCTTGATACTCTTACAGCAGATTTAATCGGTTTTTCCCTTTGCTACCAGGAATCAAAAGCAGTTTATGTTCCAATTCAGTCAGGCGAAAATGATTTATTCAGCCAGACCGATTATATAGAATTAAAAGATGCTCTCCAGCAGTTACTAAAACTTTTTGCAAGTTCAGATTCTTCTATTATCATGCACAATGCAAAGTTTGATCTTAAGGTACTTGCATCCCGTCTTGCAGCTCAAAAATTAATTTCAGAACCAGACCTTTCTTTTATAAATGCAAAAATCTACGACACAATGGTTCTTGCATGGCTTATTAATCCTGAACGAATGGGAAGAAATGCCTACTCTCTTGAATACCTTTGCGAAACTCAGTTAGGACTTAAAGGAATTGAGTTCTCCGAAATTGTTGGAAAAGGACAGACTTTCTCAGATGTGGAACTGGATGCTGCAACCAGATATGCCGCAGAAGATGCAGATTTTACATTAAAGCTCTATTCAAAACTTCTGGAAAGCAAACGCTACCCAGATGTAGAAAAGCTTTATGACATGGAATTAGAACTACTTCCAATTCTTACTCAGATGGAACTGGAAGGAATTCATCTTGATAAAGCAAATATGACAGCCTATAGTTCAGAACTTCTCAAAGGCATTGAACAATGGGAACAGAATATTTATAAGGAAGTTGGCCACGAATTCAATATTGCTTCTCCAAAACAGCTGCAGACAGTTTTATTCGAAGAACGGCATTTAAAACCCGGCAAAAAAACAAAAACCGGCTACTCTACCGATACTTCTGTTCTGGAAGAATTGGCTTATGAAGATCCAGTTCCAAAAATGATTCTTGAATATCGTGAACTGGCAAAACTTCATTCAACCTATGTAGATACACTTCCAAAAATGGCAGATGCCAACGAAAGAATTCATACAGATTTTGCTCAGACAGGAACTGCAACAGGCCGTCTTTCCTGCCGTGAACCAAACCTTCAGAATATTCCAGTAAGAAGCGAAGCAGGTCGTAAAATTCGTTCTGCCTTTACTGCCCCTGAAGGAAAAGTTCTTATTTCTGCAGACTATGCCCAGATTGAACTGGTAGTTCTTGCTCATCTTTCAAAAGATGAAAAAATGTGTCAGTCTTTTATTGAAGGCACAGATGTTCACAAAGCAACTGCCGCAATGATTTATTCTGTAAGTCCGGATGCAGTTACTCCAGAAATGAGACGAACTGCAAAAACTATTAACTTTGGTGTAATTTATGGAATGTCTGCTTTCCGCCTTGCAAAGGATTTAGGAATCAGCAGAACCCAGGCTGCAGGTTTTATTGATGAATATTTCAGAATGTACTCAAAAATAAATGGTTTTATCAATAATACAATTTCATCTGCTGAACAGATGGGATATGTAGAAACTATTCTTGGCCGTAAGCGTCCTATTCTGAATATCAACAGCAAAAACAAAATAGAAAAAGCTGCCGCCGAAAGAATTGCAGTAAATACTCCTGTCCAGGGAAGTGCTGCTGATATTGTAAAAATGGCAATGCTTTCTATTTCAAAAGAATTAAAAGCCATCAACTCTCCTGCAAAACTTCTTCTTCAGGTTCATGACGAATTGATCTTTGAATGTCCAGATGACCAGCAGACTATTGAAAAAACAATTGCTCTGATTAAAGAAAAAATGGAAACTGCAGTAAAATTATCTGTACCATTGCGGGTAAGCATTGAATACGGAAAAAGCTGGGGAGAATTCCATTAATGGTAATCTGCGTAACAGGGCCAATGGCTTCGGGAAAAAACTATATCTGTTCTCAGTACCAGAAAGAAGGCTGGATTTCCAAAGATGCGGATAAAGATGTGCATCATGTCATAGAAACTGTTACGCCTCAGATTCTCGAAAAATTTAATTCACCTGCAAAAGAAATGGGACTTACAATCCAGAATCAGGATGGAAGCTTAAACCGGCGGGAACTGGGAAAACTTCTTTTTTCCCGTCCAGAACTTTTAGAACAGCAGGAACAGCTTATCTATCCTGAACTGATTCGCCAGACTCTGGAATTTATTGATCAGAATAAAGATAAAAACATTATTTTAAATGCTACACTTCTTTACAAAACTCCTCAGTTACTGGAAAAATGTCAGTATATTGTTTATGTAAAGGCCTGCCTTATTAAAAGAATAATTCGAGCAAAAAAAAGAGACGGACTTCCCCTTCTACAAATCTTAAAACGATTTAAAAGTCAAAAAGACTTATATAAAAAATACAAGGCAACAGGAAAAACCATTCATATAGTTCGAAACTAATTTTTTCCTAAATTTACTTATTTTTTTTAATTCTTACTAAACTATTTTTCTCATACTCCGATATTTTTAATAAGGTGGCCGGCTAAATTTGCCGGTGAAAAGAGGAAATTTATGGAACAGAAAAAAACATTATGGATAATTGCAGCCACAGGACTTTTCCTGTTAGTAGTTTTTCTTGGTGCAATGATTATCTACAAGCCTTCAAACAGCACAACTCCTACAGTAGTAAACTATCCTGTAGAAAAAGTTCAGGATACAACAGGATGGACTCCTAAAGAAGAAGAACCAGTTGTTGTAACTCCAGAAGATGATGGTGTTCCAATCGAAAAAGAAGGTTCATTAAATGTAAGCGATTTATTTGTAGTTTCTGAAAATACAACAATTTACGACTTAAACGGAAATCCTGCATCTACAACAGATTCACAGGGCGTAACTACAATCGATTTAAATGCATTAAAGAATCAGCTTATTGGAGAAGAAAAAGCTCCTCAGTCACAGAATATAAACATTACAGTAAATATCCCAGAAGCAGAAGTTGTTACAAAAACAGAAAATGTTCCTGCAACAACAACTGTTAAAACAGAAACAAAAACTGCTGCTCAGGCAGAAAAAGAAGAAAAAGCTGCTTCAGTTGTAAAACAGACAGCAACACCAAGTTCAAGTACAACAACTACAAAAGCTCCTGCTTCAACTGGCACAAAAACAACAACAAAGCCAGCAAGTACTTCAACTTCTACTACAACAGCTAAAACAACAACAACTGCAACTAAACCTGCAGCCACAGCAACAACAAATACAACAGTAACTCGTTACTGGGTACAGGTTGCTTCATATTCAACAAAGAAAGCTGCTGAAGCTGCCCGCGAAACTCTTGTAGAAAATAAGATTCTTGCAGATATCTTTACTTTCCAGGATAGCACAGGTAAGCTTTACTACCGCGTAAGAGTTGGTCCTTACACAACTAAGAGCGAAGCAGAATATTGGATGAACAAAGTTACACAGATTAAGCTGTTCGAAAAATCTGGTGCTTATGTTACTAAAACAGTAAACTAAAAATTTTTTAATAATTTTCAGTTTTTTTCATAAAACACTTCCTTTTTTTTACAAACTAACGCAATTAACTATATATGAAAAAATTATGGTTAATTGCGTTTTTTTATACCCTGGGAACACTGGCTATTGCCCAGGAAAAGATTCAGTTCTCACCCAATCTGAACTACAACAGTAAATATCTGGATTTTTCTCTTTCTTCTAAAGCTGAAGATATTTTTTACAGCATAAAGCTTGGTTCTGCCTCCTGTAAAAGTTTCCCAGTTGAACTAAAAGCCGGAACCTTAAGCTATTCAGGAGTTTATTCTTCTCTTACAAATCCAGGCTCTTCTTCCTATATTTCACCGTTTTCAAATATAACAATTGAAAGCGAAAACTTATCCTCCTCTATCGCCAATTCTTCAAAACCTTTTTCAATTAACATTGGAATCAGTTTTTCGAACAAAGAAAACATTCTTCAAAAAACCAGAATAGATTTAGTATATACACCACATAAAAATCCTTATTCACAGATCCTTTTTATTAATCTTAAAAATCTTATTAAACCTAATAATAAGATAAAATTTTCTACATCCCTAGCCGCAGGACTTATTCCGTTACAGGAAAATCTTTTTGACATCTGGTATAACGATAGCGAATATTTTTCACAAACTTCTCAGGCCACAGCAATAATTCAAGGTTCTGCAGAATACACTCCAACTCCCAAAAAAAATATTAAAATATCCGAACTCACAAAAATTAAACTTTATACACAACCGGTTTTTTCTTCTGGTAAAATATTTCAGCAGGATTTTCTTTTTAAAATAAACAATACAAACCTTTGGACAGATTTTATTTTTTCCCCTGATAAATTGATTGTCAGCAGTAAAAATATTGAACCGTTTTTTCAGTTCAAAACCGGTCTTAATAAAAGTTTTGGAACTGATATAGGAATCTGTGCTATAGGAACCTCTGCCCTTTTTCTGAACAATTTTTATGATGAAGAAGAAACTCTAAAAGAAACAGCAGGAATAAAACTTACAAATCAGAATTTTTCTTGTCAGACCTCATTTTCTCTTTACGAAACATTAAATGAAAACCGCTTAAACCTGACACAGGCTTCCCTCTGTCTAAAAGCCTCTGTAAATTTTCAGGATTTTACACCTTCGGGAAGTTTTAATTTTTACTACATCCCGCAAAATCAAACGGTTGAAGAAAAATTAAATATCAAAATAAGTTATTACAACAATTTTTCATTCAGTATTTCAAATAGTCTTGATTTATATCAGAAAAAAGGAGTTTTCACAAAAGGAGAATATGATTTAAGTTTATATTCAAAATTTTATTTAAAAAAAATAAGCTGCACCTGTAAATTAAGTGCAGCCTGGAAATTCTAAAAAACAAAAAACTACATCTGACTCAAATATTTATTTAAGATTTCAGTAGCCTGTTTTGGATTTGCTTTACCCTGAGACATTTTCATTACCTGTCCCATGAGCCATCCAACAACATTTGTTTTTCCTGATTTATAATCTTCAACAGCTTTTGGATTTGCAGCAATAACATCCTGAACAATTTTATCAATTGCACCAGAATCGCTTACAACTTCCATGCCTTTTTCTTTAATGATTACAGAAGGCATTTTATTAGAAGCCATCATTTCTGCAAATACTTCTTTTCCCTGTTTAGAAGTAATCTTTCCATCTTCCAATGCATCGGCAAGTTCCGCAATATGAGCTGGAGTAATTTCAACTTCAGTAATAGATTTTTTCTGTTCGTTTAATACAGCAAGAAGTTCTGCAAGAATAAGGTTTACAGCCTTTTTAGGATTCTTTGATTTCTGTGCAGCATCTTCAAAGAACATTGCAAGGTCTTTAGATGAAGTAATTGTTTCTACGTCAAAATCAGACATGCCGTACTGTTTCTTGTAGCGCTGGCGTTTTGCTTCTGGAAGTTCACCAACCTTTTCTTTTGCTTCAGCAATAAGTTCTTCACTTACAGAGAAAGGTTTAATATCAGGTTCAACAACAAAGCGGTAATCAACAAATGAGTTCTTTGTACGCTGAACAACTGTTTTTCCTTCAACTTCATTCCAACCCATTGTTACTTTAAAACCTGGATTAAATTCCTGACGGTCTTCCTGGAATTCTTTAAGCTGACGCTGAGCTTCGTAAGTACAAGCATCACGAATAGATTTGAAAGAGTTCAAGTTTTTAATTTCAGAAATTGGAGTATGATAAAGCTTTCCATCTTCCCAAACATTAAGGTTGATGTTAGCATCACAGCGCATATTACCTTCTTCAAGGTTACCGTTTGTTACTTTTACATAACGAAGGATTTCCTGAACAGTCTGCATAAATAAAGCAGCTTCTTCTGGAGAAGTCATATCAGGTTTTGTTACAATTTCGATAAGTGGAGTACCACAACGGTTATAGTCAATATAAGAGTGAGAACCCTGTAAGTGCAAAGACTTACCTACGTCTTCTTCAAGGTGAATTCTTTCTACGCGAACACGACGATATTTGCTTCCATTTGATTCAATAACACAATTTTCGCCAATAAAGTTCTTGTCTCTACATTTAGGTCCACCTGGCTGTTCATCTTTTGGGAAAGAACGGAAAGGCAAATCTACATAACCATTATCACAAAGAGGAATATCATACTGAGTAATCTGATAGCCTTTTGCCAAGTCAGGATAAAAATAATGTTTACGATCGAATTTTGTAAATCTGGCAATATGGCAGTTCAAAGCCTGACCTGCAACAGCACCAAGTTCTACATATCCTTTTGAAATACGAGGCATAGCACCAGGAAGTCCCAAACAAACAGGACAAACACGAGTATCAGGCATTCCTCCATATCTATTCTCACAGGCACAGAAAGCCTTTGTTTTTGTTAAAAGCTGTGTATGAATTTCACAACCAATTACAATTTCCCACTTGTCAATCATTGTATATATTCCTTGTATAATTTATGTCTTTTCATTATATAGAAAAAATCTGCCTTTCTCAATAGATTTACAGACTAATGAATTTTCCAGAGGTCATATTTTGAGCATTCAAGAATTTCACGAGCATGTTCAATGCTTTCGGTTGTAGGACTTTCCACATCTTTAAGCACATAGTCAATTCCAAGATCCTTGTATTTAATAATACCAAGACCATGGTAAGGAAGAATTTCAACTCTTTCTACATTGTGGAGGGTTCTGATAAAATCTCTTGTTTTTACAAGATATTCATCCTTATCGGTAATACCAGGAACTAAAACATGACGAATCCAGATAGGCTTTTTAATTTCATCAAGATAAGCAAACATTTCCCGGATATTTTTTCCAGATTTACCTGTAAGTTCAATGTGTTCTTTTTCATCAATATGTTTAATATCCATCAAAAGAATATCAGTAACTTCCATAAGTTTTTTGAATTTTTCGAACCATTCCCCTTCTTTAGTAAAAGGTGCTCCAGAAGTATCAATACAAGTATTTACCCCCTTAGCCTTGAGTTTTGTAAACAGTTCAATCAAAAAATCAATCTGAACAAGAGGTTCACCACCACTTACTGTAACTCCACCTTTTTTACCCCAGTATCCGGAAGTAGACATTACATTTTCAATAAGTTCGTCTGAAGTATAAAGTTTTCCCTTCTGCATGTTCCAGGTATCAGGATTATGACAATATTTACAGCGCAAAGGACATCCTGCAAAGAAAATAATGAAACGGCTTCCAGGACCGTCTGCACAACCAAAAGATTCTAACTGATGAATATATCCTTCCATAATTTGTAATGTATCTCCTTTATCACTTAAAATTTAAAGATATTTTTTTCCACTTTCAATAAAATTCATATGGGCCTTATCTTTTCGGCTCAAACGCTTCTGTCCAAGTTTAATATTGTCGGATGAAGAAGGATTTTTCTTTCCATGCTGATTTTTTGCAGCAGACCTGTCCTCCATCCACACTGGTTTACTTGGAGACCTGTCCCCCTTCTGTGCATAAGCAGTCCATTCTTCTGGTTCAGGAACTTCAAAACAAAGATGTTCCCCAGTAAACGGATGATCAAACTCCAAAGTTCGGGCATGAAGGCACAGACGATGAAAAGGATCTGTATGAGCCCGATGTTCTTCATCCCCTGCCAAAGGATATCCATGAGCCTGAAGATGAGCACGAATTTGATTCTTTTTACCTGTATCAAGGGAAAGCTCAAAAATGGTATGAGTTGGACCTTTTACAATTTTTTTATAATGAGTTCTTGCAGCAACTGTTTTAAAAGAATGTCCATCCTTATCCACATCACCCTTTTTTGGAACAAAACCAACATTATGGGCATTCTGAGCAAGAGGATCATCAATTATTCCAGAGTCAGCTAAATCTCCAGAAATTTTACCTTTAGGATTTTCTGCAAGGGCATGATAAAGTCGTTCTGTCACCATCTGGTGCCAGCTATCCATAATGATTTTCTGTGCCTGTTCAGTCAGGGCAAACATCATTACCCCGCTTGTATCTCTATCAAGACGATGAACTACATAAGGTTTGTGTTTAGCATTTACAGTTCCCTGTTTTCTTAATAATTCTTCCAGAACCGATTGTGCTGTTCTGACTTTACTTCCAGGGTACGGAACAGACAAAAGACCAGTAGGCTTGTTTATTACACAAATCCACTGGTCCTGATATAAGATTTCTATTTTTTCCCGACCGTAATCGGCTTTATGTTCTCTCTTGTACTGTGTTGATGCTTTTACATTTGTCATGAGAACATTGTAGCATTTTTTTTATTTTTTTTCATCAAAGTATGAATTAAACTCATCATCAGAATGAGGTGCTTTGCCTGTTGAAGAAGAACCTGAATAAGATTTTTCTGAATCAACATTAGCACTTTTCATATTATTGATATCATCATTTGAAGCTACATTTGTATTATTTGGAAGAATAATTGCAGCTACAACATAAATTACAAAGCCAGGGAAAAAGCCTGTAACTAAAATAATAACCAGAGTAAGCAGACGGATAATTGAAGGATCAATATCGAAGTATTCTGCAATACCGCCACATACACCAAAAAGTTTTCTTTCGTTAGATTTTGCAATTCGTTTTGATTTGTCAAATTTCATGATAATGTCTCCTATAGTTTGAATTAATTAAAAAATTACCTTTACTGCACCCATACCGCAGTTTATTGAAATATGATTTGCTTTTGCAGTCTGATTAGAAGATTTATTAAAACCTTCCTGTTTTTCCTGATTGAATTCAATAGAACCAAGACCAACTTTTGAATCGTAGGAATAATCTTCTGCATTTCCCTTAATTCTCAAAACAGTCTGTCCCATGCTGCAGTCAATATTTGAACGGCCTTTCAATTCACCAGAAATTTCCATATTTCCCATACCACATTTTGCTTCAAGACCTGAAGTTGCAAGCCCCTTCAATACAAAGTTGCCGGCTCCTGTATAAATCTTTGCTTTTTTACAGGTAAGACCTAATTCCCGAGTTTCAAATCTACCTGCTCCAAAATGAACAAAAAGATTTTCGATTTTTGCATTTGAAGGAATTGTAATAAGAATACGAGGTGCAAAACTGCTTTTTCTTGCATGACTGAAAAAATCAAAATTCTGCATTTTATTAATATTCTTAATTACAAGGTTATCGTTATTTTCTATCTGGCAGTACATATTTCCAGCCATTACACCACGAGTTTCAACGGAAAATTTTACTCCTGGAATACAGACAACTTCTACAGCTCCCAAATCAAGACTTAAGTTTTCAATTGAAGTTTCATCAAACTCAAAATACATTGAAGAATTGTCATTATTCAAACCATCTTCAGAAGTCTTTTCCTTTTCAGAAGATTTCTTAGTGCTAACCAAAGAATTAGACAAATCCTTTTTAATAGTTTCTGCAAGTTCTTCAGGTGTACCAAATTTTTCAATAACTGCAGCTTCTTCAAATCCAGCTTCTTCAAAGTAATCCCAGTAGAACTGCATAGCTTCGTTCTGCTCGTCAATTGTCAATGAAAGAAGATTATCTTTAAGATTCTTCATATATTCATCTTTTGTCATTTTTCTCCTCCTGCTGTCCCTAATAAAATTTTATCAATATTGTTCTTGTAAGTAATCCATTCCTTACGGTAAGAATCCAGAAGAATCATTCCGTTTGGGGTAATTTTATAATACCTTCGGTTTCTTCCCTGAAATTCCATGTCATAGGTTTCAAGATATCCGTCTTTTTGAAGTCGTCTCAATACCGGATAAAGGGTACTTTCTGAAACTTCTACAACTTCCCTTACATCCTGGGTAATTTTGTAGCCATAAGTCCCTTCTGCACTTACAACTGAAAGAACAATGGAATCTAAAAGAGCGGCACCTGTATTAAAAACCATTATTACCTCCTGTTCTTTTATATTTATAATATTATACAATATATAGTATTATGTCAATAGTAATATAAAAATATTTATAATATTATATTTTTTTTGAGAGACCATTTTATTTACTGTAAAGAAATGAGAAAATCTGAATTAAATCAGTTTTAGACTAACCTTTATTACTGCTGCATTTATCAATATCAATAGTAAGAACTACCATCAGGGCATAAAGGGCATCTGAAGGATTTGCAATATCAATGTAGTAAGTATCAGTAAAGGCAATTAATTTCTTATAGGCAGAAGCAACAGGAAGTCCTGAATAGGTTTTAATCTGATAATTCCATTGAAAAATATCACCAGAAATCTTCCAGCCGTTAAAATCAATATCAAATCTAGGAATAAAAAGTGAAAATTCTTTATTCATACTTCCAATTTTGTTTCCCTTTTCATATAAATCATACTTAGGAAGAAGAGTTATGATCTTCTGTTTAATCATTCCTAATTCTCTTCCATTGGCATCATATATTTTTAAACAATGTCCACAGGATAACTGCCCTTTTACAACAAAAACAACATTATCGTTTTCATCATAAATATCATAACTATCAAACCAGGCTAAAATTCTCTGTCTAAATTTCAATCTCATAGTAATAGAATATTTCAATAAAAATGATTTTGCAATAAAAAAACGCCCCTTCAGTTTTTCCCAAAGGAGCGTTTATCTAGTTTAATCTGAAATCAGATTAATTACATACTAGCGTGACAAGTACGAGCGATTACATCGTCCTGCTGTTCTTTTGTAAGGTTGATGAAGCGTACAGCATAACCAGATACACGAACTGTGAAGTTTGCATATTCAGGTTTTTCTGGATGAGCCTGACAATCCTTAAGTTTTTCAACACCGAATACGTTTACATTCAAGTGGTGTGATCCCTGTGAGAAGTATCCGTCAAGAACATTTACGAGGTTAGTAATCTGTTCACCTTCTTCATGTCCGAGAGCAGATGGGTTGATTGTCTGAGTATTTGAAATACCATCCAAAGCGTAGTGGTATGGG
>JAZQOB010000113.1:0-15554 GCA_045627625.1 Treponema sp. | reverse complement strand
TAGCAGGTTTATTCATTCTTGGAACTTTATTTACCTCTTGCAATTTCAATATTCCATCAAAAAAGACTATTCCAGAAGGCGATTACATAAAAGAAGTTGCTTGTTATACTACCGGAACATATGAAAAAACTTTAGACGGAGAAAAAACTGACAAAAGTATTGATGTTACAATAAGACGCGAAACTTTTACTGTAAGCGAAGGAAACAGATTTCACTACACCTATGGTGAATACACATACTATGACAAAGAAGAAGGAAAACCTGTTTTTACAACCCGCCTAGAACCACTTGTAGATAGTTATAAAGAAATTGACGGAACTTACACAATTTATGCAAACAAAAAAATTACTTTTGCTGTAGAAGGCAGTGATACTTATACATTCCAGCATGGGGCTGCTTTTGATTATGTAAAAAATGGAAATGAAATTTCCTTTATTAAAAGAGCTTACCTGGATGGCAGTTATATTCTCGGCCCTTTTGTAAAGCAGGATTAAAAATTGCTGAAAGTGAAGGTTTTGATGAAGAACCTAAAGAAGCAATATTTCTGAACTTCAGCATCAGGAATATATTACTTTCTGGGACGAAAAATCTTAAATCTGAATAATGTATAACAGTTTTGCAAGGAATATAGGAGGACATTTATGGAAAAAGAATTGATTATTAAGGAAATGCGATCAGGCATTTATCTTTTGGATGAAGCTGGTGCATCAACAGGCTTTCTTGTAGTTGGAAAAAATAAAGCCTGCTTAATTGATACAATGATGGGATATACTAACCTTGCTGAAGCTGTAAAAAAACTTACTGATAAACCTGTTACTGTTGTAAATACTCATGGCCACCCAGATCATATTTATGGAAATCCTTATTTTGAAAAAGCCTATATTAATCCAAAAGACAGAGAACTAGCCTTGATGTTCGCAAATTCTCCAGATTATGTAAAAAACCTGGAAGAAAAAGGTGTAAAGTTTCCTCCTTTTGAAGACATTAACGATGGTGATGTAATTGATTTAGGGGGACGGACCTTAAAAGTATATTTAATTCCAGGTCATACACAAGGAGGAATTCTTTTACTTTGTCCCGAAGAACGAATCCTCTTTACTGGAGACAGCATTAATCATCACTTGTGGATGCAGGTTCCTGGTGCAACTTCTTTGGAACAGTTTGTCGAAAATCTCGAAAAATTAATGTTTCTTGAAAAAGAAGCTGACATTATTTTTCACGGACATGCTCACGATTATGATGATATTTCTTTAATGAGTGCTGTTTTAATCGGTGCAAAAGAAATCATTGCTGGAAAAACTGAAAAAGATACTCCTTATAAATATTTTGGGGGCGATGCAACATATCACCCATTCAGTGTTCCAGAAGAAAAACATTTCCAGCAGGCAAATCACGGAATTTGTTATAATAAATAGAATCTAAAACAGGATATTTATGAAAAGGCTTTATAAAAAAACTGGAGGCAAAAATGAAAGTATCTTTTACATCCGTTTCCATGAACGAAGGCCTGGAAATGATGAAGAAAGATTCAGATTTTATTCTTCTGGATGTTCGTCAGCAGGATGAATACGATTCTGGTCATATTCCAGGTGCAAAATTACTGATAAATGAATTAATCACCGAATCCTATGCACAGGAAGTATTAAAAAACAAGAATCAGAAAATCTATGTATATTGCCGCAGTGGTCGACGAAGCAAAGAAGCCAGTCAAAAGCTTTCAGATTTAGGATATACAAACCTGATTGAAATGGGTGGCATTTTAGATTATTCAGGACCTGTAGAAAAATAATCCCAACATATTGACAACCATCTATATATAACTTATTATTCCTCATATAGATAATCATCTATACGAGGAATAATATATGACCGATGCTGAAATATCACAGATTTGCAAAGCTTTAGCCGATGAAAATCGATTAAAAATAATTTCCCTTCTTACCAATGGCGAAAAATGCGCCTGTGACCTCTTAGAAAAATTTCATATTACTCAGCCTACACTTTCCCATCATATGAAAATCCTTTCTGACTGTGAACTTGTAAAAAGTCACAAAAACGGAAAATGGATGATTTACGAAATCAACTGCTGTCGTTTTAAAGAATTTAAACAATATTTCGAAGCAATTCAGTGCTGGAAAGACAAACTTCCTGCCTCTCCTGAATGCTGTTGCTGTGAAAATTCTTCTGAGGGATAATAATTATGTGGAACTTTATTCAAGATCAAATTTTAGGAATGCAATGGCTCAAAAATTGTGTTTCACTTCTTCTTATTAAACTTGGAATGAGCGAAAATTCCATCTGGACTCACACCATCTCTTTTTTCATTTATGATGTAATTAAAATCACTGTTCTTTTATGTGTGTTGATTTTCATCATTTCATATATCCAAAGCTTTTTCCCACCAGAACGAAGCAAAAAAATCATGGGAAAATTCAATGGAGTTGGTGCTAGAATAATTGGAGCTTTACTTGGCACAATCACTCCATTTTGCAACTGTTCATCAATTCCAATTTTTATCGGATTTACAACAGCAGGACTTCCTTTAGGCGTAACTTTCAGTTTTTTGATTTCTTCCCCAATGGTAGATTTAGGAAGTCTTGTACTTTTAATGAGTATCTTTGGCTGGAAAATCGCCCTGCTTTATGTAATTTTTGGTTTAGTAATTGCAGTTATCGGTGGAACTATAATTGAACATCTTCACATGGAAAATCAGATTGCAGATTTTATTCAGCAGGCTCGAAATATGGAAACCCCTGAACTTCCAGAAATGAAAACAACAATCAAAGACAGACTAAAAATCAGCTGGAATTCAATGGCTTCTACTTTGCGCAAGGTTTTCCCATATATCTTAATTGGTGTTGCAATTGGTGCCGTTATTCACAACTGGATTCCAGAAAACTGGATTATCAATTCACTGGGAACAAAAAATCCATTTGGAGTTATTCTTGCAACTATTTTTGGTGTTCCAATGTATGCAGATATTTTTGGATGCATTCCAATTGCAGAATCGCTACTGGAAAAAGGCGCATTACTTGGAGTTGTTTTAAGTTTTATGATGGGAGTTACTACTTTAAGCTTCCCAAGTATCGTAATGCTGAGCAAAGCCGTAAAACCAAAGCTTCTAACACTTTTTATGATTATCTGTGTTCTGGGAATTGTTATTGTAGGTTATGCATTTAATTTATTACAGGGTTTAATTCTATAACATATATATGGAGGAAAAATGGAAATTACATCTATCGAATCAATCAAATCAATTAAAATCTTAGGCCGCGACGGCTGCAGCAACTGTTCAAGAATGTTTCAGGAAACTATCGATCTTGCCGCAGAAAATAATCTTGTTGCAGATATTCAGCATATAACTGATATTCAGCAGGTTATGAAATACGGTGTTATGTCACTTCCAGGTTTAGTAATCAACGAACAGGTTGTAAGCTACGGAAGAATTTTGAGTAAATCAGACATCAAAAAGCTCTTAAAACTCTAAATGAATTCATGAACGAAAATATCAAACACATAACTGTTAGCGGAGCAATCATTCTCCGCTTTAATACAGAAACAAATAAAAAAGAAATTTTCGCAACTCAACGAGGCTATGGAGACTGGAAAGGCTGGTGGGAAATTCCCGGTGGAAAAATTGAACCCGGGGAATCCCCTGAACAGTGCATTGTTCGAGAAATTCGTGAAGAACTAAACACCCAAATCAAAGCCGAAAAAATCCTTGGTGTTGTAGATTATGACTACCCAACTTTCCACCTGACTATGCATTGTATTTTATGTTCAATTGTTTCTGGTCAATTACAGCTTCTCGAACACTCTTCTGCCAAATGGCTCACAAAAGAAACTCTTCATTCCGTCAAATGGCTCCCTGCAGATGAATTAATTTTGAATGAAATTGAGAAGATTCTCTAATCCTCATAATTCTTAATCAATCCTAAAATTTTTTAATATACTTTATTAAATATTGATTTTATAATATGAATTAGGATTTAACTTTTGAAGGAGATTGATATGGCAGATACTACAAATCTGGGTACTAAAAAAAATCGTGTTAATTGGATTGTTTATACAACATTAATCTTAATTTATATTGCCCCTCTCTTATCTTTTGAGATTATGGGAATTCTTGCAGGAATTTTTACTTTCAAAGAATACAATCATGTTTCAAATACACCAATTAGCCTCATATTTTTTGCCCTCGTTTTAGCAAGCAGTATTTGGTCATGTTTACAGTTGAAAAAACTTCTTAATCAATATTACAGTGGAAAAATTGATTCTCATATAGTTGGAAAAAAATTACACACTCTTGCAAAAATAAATATTGCAGGTCCAATCATTTCTGGTGTTTTTCAGGGAATTATTACCTGTTTTTTCCTTGCCACTGGTAAAGCAACTTTTGCCGCATACGAAGGAACTTCTCCATATCTTTCGGTTATGCTGTTCTCTTTAGCTACAGTTTTCAACTTTGCTTTGCTTTTCTATGTAATTAACATTCGTATTTTCGAAACAAGAATCAATGACATTCCTTTTAATAACAATGAAATTACAATGTCCCTTACAGAACGAAACTTCTTAACCGTTTTATTTGCTCTTCTTGGTGTTCTTGGATACTTTATTTCTATTATCCTTTGTCCAAAAAATTTGGAACAGGGAGTTGCAAGTCTCTCAAAAATAATCATTCCATATTCAGTTTATGCTATGATTTATTTTGCTGTTATCGAAGCTTCTCTTATTGCTGATGTAAGACATTGTGTTACTTCTATTGGAAAAATCGCTTCTGCCCTTGCAATAAAAGACTACTCAGTAAAAGATGAAAATCCAAACAACCGTAGTGAACTTGGTGTAATCATTCAGAACATGAATAGTCTTAAATTATCAACTTCATCTATCTTAAATGAAATTGATCAGTCCACAAGAAATACTTCTAAGCAGTCTGAAGATTTAGTTTCAAACATGGATCTTACAAAAGATAATGTTTCTAGCATTGCAACTGCCATTTTGAATATTAAAGACAAGATGACCCAGCAGTCTGAAGGAGTTGCTTCTTCAAGTACATCTACAGAAGAAATCCTTGCTAACATTCAGGAATTGAACAACTCTATTGAAGCACAGGTAAACAGCGTTACACATTCATCTTCTGCAGTTGAACAGATGGTTGCTAACATTCGCAGTGTTACTGAAATTCTTGCAAAGAACACTACAGCCGTAAATACTCTTGCAGAAGCTGCCGAAAAAGGTAAAAGTCAGATTGTTACAGCAGTTCAGACTGCTCAAAATGTATACAAAGAATCAGAAGGCATTTTGGAAGCTGCAAATATCATTCAGGCAATTTCCAGCCAGACAAACCTTCTTGCTATGAATGCCGCTATTGAATCTGCACATGCAGGTGAAAGTGGTAAAGGTTTTGCGGTTGTTGCAGATGAAATTCGTAAACTTGCAGAACAGACTGGAACACAGAGTAAAGCAATTGGTACAAACCTCAAAAATCTTTCAGAATCAATTACCCATATAAGTGATGATATTATTCAGGTTCAGAATGAGTTTGAAAACATTTATTCTTTATCTCAAACTGTAAAACAGCAGGAAGATGTAATTTCAAATGCAATGGAAGAACAGTCTTCCGGGAATCAGCAGGTTCTTGAAGCAATGCGTGCAATCAGTAACTCAACTGAAAGCGTTCAATCAGGTTCTTTAAAAATGCTGGAAGGCGGTAATAAGATCGTAAATGAAATGAGAAACCTTTCAATCATTACTGAATCTGTTAATGACAGTATGAATCAGATTGAAGATTTCTCACATAAAATTTCTGATGCTATTACAATTACAACAAATTCAACTGTTAATACCAAAGCCAGCCTTGATAAGGTTATGGATGGTATTTCTGAATTTAAATTGCAATAATTTTAGAATTACAAAATGTTTCCATCATCGGCCAGAATATGCTGAATTGAATGTTCTACCATATCGGAGATGGCATTTTCGGTATAGAAGGCCATGTGTGGAAGCATTAAAACATTTGGAAAATCTTTTAAAATCGACATTTCCCGGTTTTTCACATTCTGATATTTATAATCCCCGTAGAAAATTCCCAATTCATTTTCAATTACATCCAGAGCGGCAGCACTAACTTTTCCACTTTCCAATGCATCAATAAAAGCAGGTGTATCAATAATCGAACCACGAGCTGTATTAATAATTACTACACCATCCTTCATAGTCTTTAATGTTTCTGCATTTACCATGTGGAAGCTTTCAGGATTTGCAGGTGTATGGAAAGTAATTACATCACTATTTCTAAAAAGCTGTTCCAATGAAACATATTCTGCCATTTTACCAGCTTCTTCATTCTTAAAAGGATCGTAAGCCAAAAGTTTACAACCAAAACCTGTAAGATTTCTAAGTACATGGGTTCCAATTTTTCCTGTTCCAACAACACCAACTGTCAAATCGCCCAGCTGTCGTCCAAGATTTCCAATCAGACCATAATCCATACCTTCAGCTCTTTTAATAATAGATTTCATACGGCGCAAAGCCATTAAAATCAGCATAACAGTATAATCTGCAACTGAGCCTGTAGAATAAGTAACATTACTTACTTTCAAACCAAACTCTTTTGCCGCATCAAGATCAATATGATCATAACCAATAGTTCTAGTCGAAAGATGTTTTACACCATTTTCAGCCCAGATTTTAATAATATCTCTTGTAGCTTCCTGGGTTACAATCGAAACGCCGTCACAGCCTTTTGCCAATGCAGCATTTTCAACGGTCTGCTTTTCTCTGATTGGCACAATTTCAACTCCGTACTGTTTAGAAAACTTATCAAAAAATAATCCTTCATCAAAATCTCTATATGAATATGCTGCAATTTTCATGATTCACTCCTTTTTTATACTACATCTTATAATATTTAATTTCTTTAATAATTTTAACATCTTTTAGTATTTTTAAATATTTTTCTTGAGAGTTAAACAAAACTGATATAAATTAATAAATAAGCTTATACATCTAATGCTTATACAATAGGAGAGAGTATTATGAAATCACTACGCACCAAAGTTTTGGTAACCGTTATGATAATTTTCGTAACGGCTATGTTATTGTCGACATTAGCATCAACTACAATTGCCCAAAAGCTTGTAAAATTCTCTGTTAATGAATCCCTTTCAAATGTAGTTCAGGCTACAGCTCTTAAAATTCAAGATATTAATAATAAAGAATTTAAGATGCTGGAATCTTTTGCCAGTCTATCCGAAATCAAAGACCCTGAAGTTGATCTTAAACACAAATGGGAAGTTTTAAACGAAATTAAGACCACAGATAGTTCCTATATTGGAATGGCATTTTACGATAATCAGGGAATAGGATGGACTACCACTGGTAAGTATCAGGATTTGCATGAACGAGGCTATCTAAAAAAAGCACTTACAGGTGTAAATGCTATGCTGGATCCTGCATTCAGTTCTGTTAATGGACAGATTTCTACTTTCTATGCAGTTCCTGTATTTGATTCAAACAAATCCTTGTCTGGTGTTGCTGTTGCCGTTGTTGATAGTATGCAGCTTTGTGAATCTGTAAAAAAATTCGGTATCGGAAAAGGTCATACACCTTACATTATCAGTATGACCACCGGAAATTATGTTGCCTCTGAAAATCTTGATTTACTTAAAAATGCAGAAAATATCAGTAGAATTGAAAATGAAGACTTCCAGGCAATTGTTTCTAATGCAAAAAAAGGTTTAACAAAAATCGAAGTATACAAAAGTCTGGAAACTGGAAAAAAGACAATCGTTGCATATACTCCAGTTGGCGGCGATTGTGACTGGAGTGTAATTTACGAAGTTCCTTGGGATGATTATTTCCATGGACTTGTAACAATGATGATGACTAATATGAAGTGGCTTATCATTTCTCTGGTCCTTGTATTCATCATTCTTTTTGTCATGATCACAAAAATCTTAAAGCCTTTGAAACGCTTTGATAAAAAAATGATTGAAAATTCCCAGGAAAATGCTCAGTTAGATCTTACAACTGATGTTGAAGTTACTGGTAACGATGAAATCTGTAATGTAATTAAAAACTACAACAAATTTAATCAGAAACTTAGAAATGTTGTACTTGGAATTACTTCTTCAAAAGCAGTTCTTACCGAAATGGGAGAATCCCTTAAAACTTCAGTTTCTCAAACTTCTCAGAGTATTGAAGATATTATTCACAATATCAATGAAGTTACAACTCAAGTAAACATTCAGTCTGATTCAGTAAACGATACATCTGCCGCAGTAAATCAAATTGCAGGACACATTTCTTCTTTAGGAAAACTGATTGAAGAACAGACAATTGGTTTTGCTCAGGCTTCTTCTGCCATTGAACAAATGATTGCTAATATTGATTCTGTAAATCATTCTGTAGAACTTATGGCCGATGACTTTAGTAAAGTTCTGACTCAAATTGATGTAAGCTCTAAAAAGCAGCAGGATGTAAATGTTTTAGTTGAACAGGTTGCAAAACAATCCGAAATGTTGAACGAAGCAAACTCTGTAATTGCTTCTATCGCAAATCAGACAAATCTTCTGGCTATGAATGCGGCTATCGAAGCAGCCCATGCAGGAGATGCAGGAAAAGGGTTCTCTGTTGTTGCCGACGAAATCCGAAAACTTTCAGAAAACTCTGGAAATCAGTCTAAACAGATTGGTGAACAGCTTAATCAGATTTCTACTTCAATTACAAATGTTGTAAAAGGAACACAGGAAACCCAGCAGGAACTTCTTTCTGTATTCCAGTCTATTCAGGAAACAAACAATATTGTAGTTCATATTAAACAGGCAATGTCTGAACAGGCTGAAGGTTCAAAACAGGTAGTAAATGTTCTTACAATGATGAACAACAATACTAACCAGGTTAAAATTGCATCAACAGATATCGAAGGCGGTAATGATCACATTCTCCAGCAAATTGAAAATCTGGAAAGAGCAACAAAGGGAATCAAAGACAGTGTTTCTGTTATGTCACTTAATGCAAACAAGATTGAAGAAACCGGAGATGTTCTCGGAAACACTTCTAATCAGGTTCAGCAGACCATTACAGAAATTGGTTCTCAAATAGAACAGTTCACTGTATAAAGCTTATAAATTATAAATCCCAGATGGACCAGCTCTAACTGAAAAATCATCAGCGTCTGTTTTTATCTGGGATTTTTTTTTAGATTTTTATCCTAAGGCAACATCCAATACCATCATCAGCGAAAATCCAATCATAAACATGATAGTCCCTAAATTAGAGTGATTATCACCTTCATCAGCTGCCATTTCTGGAACAAGTTCTTCAACCACAACATAAATCATAGCTCCGGCCGCAAAGCTCAAAAGATATGGAAGAACTGGAACTATAAACTTTGCGAGAAGAATTGTAATTAATCCTGCAACAGGCTCTACGATTCCTGTCAAAACTCCATACCAGCAGGCCTTTGCCTTATTAAGTCCTTTACTATGAAGTGGCATAGAAATAATCGCACCTTCTGGAAAATTCTGGATAGCTATGCCAATTGCCAGTGCCAATGCAGCCGATGCCGAAACCTGTACAGCTCCTGTATACCATCCCGCGTATAAAACACCAACTGCCATTCCTTCTGGAATATTATGCAAAGTCACAGCAAGCACCATCATTGTTGTTTTTTTCAAGTTGCTTTTTGGACCTTCCACAGTTTCGTTTATGTGCATATGAGGAGTAATAACATCGAGTAAAAGAAGAAAAAGCATTCCAAGACAAAAACCAATAACAGCTGGAATGAATCCCAGTTTTCCCATGCCTTGTTCAACTGCCTGATCCATAGAAGGAATCAAAAGACTCCATACAGCAGCCGCAATCATAACTCCCGCTGCAAAACCCGAAAGTGATTTTTGCAATTTAGGGCTCATTTCCTTTTTCATGAAGAAAACACAGGCCGAACCCAATGCAGTTCCTAAAAATGGAATTAAAAGACCTTTTGCAATTACTGAAATCATAAGCACCTCTTTATTAAAGTATAATACTTTTTTTATGTTAGTAACAACTAACTACTTGACACTGTTAGACACAACTAACTATACTACTTCTGTCTGTTAGTTAATGCTAACTAGTATCCACAGTCGCTCCTATAAACAAAGGATACTAGTTAGTTCTAACTTTTTTACATAGCAGGAGGCATTTTATGCCAATTTATATGGCTCAAATCGGTGAAGAATATCTTGTTAAAAAAATTAGTGGACTTGAAGAAACCAAACATCACCTTAAAAACCTCGGATTTGTACCTGGAGCAGAAGTTTCGGTGGTTACAATTATGAATGGAAATCTGATTGTGCAGATTAAAGATTCAAGGGTCGCAATCAGTCGTGAACTGGCAGGAAAAATAATTATATAAAGAGGAAAATATGACATTAAAAGAAGTAAAACCGGGAACTACTGTAAAAGTTGTAAAGCTCTCCGGTGAAGGCGCAATTAAACGCAGAATCATGGACATGGGAATTACAAAAGGCGTAGAAATTTTTGTGCGCAAAGTAGCCCCACTTGGAGATCCTGTAGAAATTACAGTTCGTGGTTACGAACTTTCGGTTCGTAAGGGTGATGCAGAATTAATCGAGGTGATGTAAATGAAAATTGCACTTGCAGGAAATCCTAACGCAGGAAAAACAACATTATTCAATGCTCTTACAGGTTCAAATCAGTTTGTTGGAAACTGGCCTGGAGTAACTGTAGAGAAAAAAAGCGGAAAATTAAAAAATCACACTAATGTAGAAATCATGGACTTACCTGGAATCTACTCTCTTTCTCCATATACTTTGGAAGAAGTTGTTTCCAGAAACTATCTTGTAAATGAGCGTCCGGATGCAATTTTAAACATTATTGACGGTACTAATCTGGAACGCAATCTGTATCTTACAACACAACTGGTAGAACTTGGTATTCCGATGGTAATTGCAGTAAACATGATAGATGTAGTTCGGAAAAATGGAGATAAAATCCATCTGGACCAAATGTCAAAATTACTTGGCTGTCCTGTTTTCGAAATATCAGCTCTTAAAAATAAAGGCTGCAAAGAAGTAGCAGAAGCCGCTGTAAAAGCTGCCGTAGAAAACAGATTTATGAAGTATCAACACAGATTTAATTCTTGTGTTGAACATGCCTTGGCTCACATCGAAGAAGCCGCAATTCATAATCTGCCAGAAGTAAAACAACGCTGGTATTCTGTAAAACTTTTTGAACGAGATTCTAAAGTTATTCAGCAATTAAAAGATTCAGAAAAAATTGAACTTTCAACTGAAACTCTCTCTCACATTGAAGAAGACATTAAATCTTGCGAAAAAGAAATGGATGACGATGCTGAATCAATTATTACTGCTGAACGCTACAAATATATTGAATCAATTATAAAATCCTGTGTCACAAAGAAAAACAAAGCCAGTAAACTTACCGTTTCAGATAAAATTGACCGAGTAGTAACAAACCGCTGGTTGGCACTTCCAATTTTTGCTGTTGTTATGTGGGCTGTTTACTATCTCGCAATGGTAACTGTAGGTGCCGCAGCAACCGATTGGGCAAATGACGGTTTGTTTGGGGACGGGTACCACTTATTTGGAATTGGAACTGGTGCCTACGAAGAAGCAACCGAAGAATTTGGGGACAGTCCTCTCATTCTTGAAGCTTTCGAAAACGGTGAATTTACATATGTAGTTCAGGATGAAGAAACTCTTGAAATTTCAGATCCAATTGAATTTAGCCAGGAAGAAGTTTCTGCTGCTGAACAAATGATCGAAAAATACGGAGACGAAGGTCCGTCCCCAGAAGATTTTGGTATCTGGGTTCCAGGCATTCCTTCTCTCATTGAACCTGGTTTAGATGCAATTGGCTGTGCAGACTGGCTAAAGGGATTAATTTTGGACGGAATAGTAGCTGGTGTTGGTGCAGTTTTAGGCTTTGTTCCTCAGATGCTTGTACTTTTCTTCCTGCTTGCATTCCTTGAAGCTTGTGGATACATGGCTCGAATTGCCTTTATCATGGACCGTATTTTCCGCAGATTTGGACTCTCTGGAAAATCCTTTATTCCAATGTTAGTTGGAACTGGATGTGGAATCCCTGGTATTATGGCAAGCCGCACAATTGAAAGTGACCGTGACCGTAAAATGACCATTATGACTACAACCTTCATTCCTTGTGGTGCAAAAACACCTTTTATCGCCATGGTAGCTGGTGCAATTTTTGGCGGTTCAGCATGGGTTGCAACAAGTGCCTACTTTATTGGTATCGCTGCAATTCTTTGTTCGGGAATCATGCTCAAGAAAACTAAAATGTTTGCAGGAGATGTTGCTCCTTTTGTAATGGAACTTCCATCTTACCACTGGCCAACACTTGGTAACCTCCTCCGATCTATGTGGGAACGAGGCTGGTCTTTCATTAAAAAAGCAGGAACTATCATCCTTCTTTCAACAATTGTCATCTGGTTCCTTTCTTTCTTTGGCTGGACAGACGGTGGTTTTGGAATGTTAGAAGAAGAACAGATGGATTGTTCGATTCTCGCTTATTTTGGACGCGGCATCTGCTGGATCTTCCAACCACTGGGATGGGGAAACTGGCAGGCTACAGTTGCATCTATCACAGGTCTTGTAGCAAAAGAAAACATCGTTGGAACAATGGGTATCCTTTATGGTGGAACAGAAGCTTATGCAAATATGGCCGCAGTATTTACTGGTGTAACAGGAATGTCCTTCCTTATCTTCAATCTTTTGTGTGCTCCATGTTTCGCCGCAATGGGCGCCATCAAACGAGAAATGAACAATACAAAATGGTTCTGGTTTGCCATCGGCTATGAATGTGGCTTTGCCTATATTATTGCCTTCATTGTTAATCAGCTTGGAGGATTATTTACTGGAGCTATCACTGGAATTATTGGAATAATTGAAGTTGCATTGGGATTTGCAGTTTTGATTGGACTTGTTTACATGGTAATCAGAAAAGATAAGTATAAAAAATAAGAAATACCAAATCAAAGGAGTTATGTATGGGAACAATAATTGTTAGTGTAATACTTTTTGTAATCATCACACTGATTATAAAATCACTTTGCAAGAAACATCTTAATTCTAAAAAAAATGGTAGCTGCTGTTGTGGCTGCTCAGGTTGTGGCGGCAGCTGTAAAAAATAACTGCATAATATTAAACACTTTTTTTCTGGGGCGATATAATCTTTTTGAACAAATATATAAATGTTGGTACAAGGATTAGATTCGCCCCAATCCATGCAGACACTTCAGCATAGAAGATTCCCTGAGGTCCAATAAATTTTGGAAGAATAATTGCAGTTCCTGTTCGCATAAAAAATTCAGCAAATCCAGAAATCATTGGCATTACAGTATTTCCTAATCCCTGAATAACACAACGAGTCAACCACAAAATATAAAGTAATGGAAGCAAAATACTCATTACACTTAAATAATAAAAACTATTTTTTAAGAATAACTCTGCGTTTTCGTCTCCTGCCGAAACAAACATTCCCAGAATATATTTTCCAAACACAAGCATTACAACAGCAATAACTAAAGAACAGCTTATACTTAAAATCATACCAGTTATTGTTCCAACCTTAATTCTATCCATTTTGTTTGCACCATAATTCTGACCAACATAAGTCATCAGTGCAAAACCAAAAGAAGTTGCAGCAATTTCCAAAAGCCCGTACAGTTTTGTAACCGAAACATACGAAGCCATGTAAATACCACCAAAGGAATTAATTACAACCGAAACAATCATACCTCCAACTGCAATAATTGAATTCTGTGCAGCCAAAGGTAATCCTATAAATAAAAGCTTTTTGGATAAAATAAAATCACACTTAAAATCATTTTTTGTAAGGACGATAATATCAATCTTCCTGATACAAATCCAGCAATAAACCGCAGCAACAATCTGAGCAATAACTGTTGCAATTGCCGCTCCTGCAATTCCCCATTTTAAAATCAGAACAAAAATAAAATCCAGTGCAATATTTACAAGAGACGAAATAAGCATTGCATACAAAGGCTCTTTACTATTTCCCAAAGATCGAAGAAGACCTGCAAAAAGATTATATGCAAAAGTTGCTGGTACTCCATAAAATAAAATGGTTATGTATATATTTGAAAGTGGAAGGATATCCGAAGGAGTTTTCAGCAGCATTAAAGTAGGTTTTGCTCCAATAACTCCAATTCCAACAAAAATGACAGAAAGAATAACTGTAAGCGAAATCGAATTTCCAATTACTTTGCGCAATCCAATAGTATTATTGTTCCCAAATTCCTGTGCCATCAAGATTGTAAAACCCTGAGCAATACCACCAATTACGCCAAATAAAAGCCAGTTTATATATTCAACAGCTCCTAAAGCGGCCAGAGCCGAAACTCCAAGATACTTGCCTACAATTACAGTATCAAAAAATGTATACATTAACTGGAAGACATTTCCAGCAACAAGAGGCAACGCAAATTTTATAAGAATTGGAAGAGGTTTACCCTCTGTCATATTTTTAGTATTAACTGCCATAAACTTAAGGGAGAATGTGTCCTGCTGCTAAATAAAGTTTGTACCACTCTTCATGAGTAAGATTAATTTCACTACCCTGAATAATTTCTTTCAAACGATCAGGATTTGTAGTTCCTGCAATCACCTGCATATGAGCAGGATGACGGGTAATCCATGCAGTAGAAATTGCAGTTGCAGAAACCTGATATTTTTCGGCAAGTTCATCCAGTGCCTTGTTCAATTCTGGAAATTTAGGACTTCCAATAAAACAACCCTGCCAGTTTTCCATCTGGAAAGGTGACCATGCCTGGATAGTCATATCATTTAAACGAGAATAATCAAGAATACTACCATCATAATCAGCCGCACCCTTGCTTGTCATATTTACTTCAAGTCCGTTTGCTACCATGTTGGAAACAGCAATACTAAACTGAAGCTGATTTATAATCAAATCCTGTTTTACAAATTTTTTAAGAAGTTCAATCTGCATAGGTTTATGATTCGAAACACCAAACTTTCGAACTTTACCAGAACTTTCCAACTGATCAAAAGCCGCAGCAACTTCTTCAGGTTCTACCAATGCATCCGGACGATGAAGAAGCAAAATATCAAGATAATCTGTATTCAATCGTTTTAAGCTGCCTTCAACCGCATTAATAATATATTCTTTTGTAAAACAATAATGAGGAGTTTCAGCCTTAGTATTGATTCCGCATTTTGACTGAATAATCAACTGCTCACGTTTAATTGAAGAATCCCCTTTTAATGCCGCACCAAAAACTTCTTCAGATTTTCCACCACCATAAATATCAGCATGGTCAAAAAAGTTGGCTTCCATTTCCAAAGCTTTATGAATAAAAGTATTCATTTCATCTGGAGATTTTTCTGCCAGACGCATACATCCAGGAACAACTGCCGGTACTTTCTGATTAGTATTTCCAAGTTTTACAAATTTCATAATTTCTTCCTTTTCATACTATTTTAATCAAAAACAAAGAAATCAATTGAATAAAAATCTTCAAAAAT
>JAZQOB010000112.1:0-1601 GCA_045627625.1 Treponema sp. | reverse complement strand
AAGCCAAATTTTCACAGTTTCAACTGCAATCTGGGCTGCCAAATCAGCCGGAAATCTGAAAACTCCGGTAGAAATGCAACAGAACGCCACAGATTCAAGACCATTTTCTGATGCCTTCTGCAGACAATTTTTATAGCAGTTGGAAAGCAGCAATTTATCCCGAGACCCCACCGTAGTTCTGATTATTGGCCCAACAGTATGAAGCACATATTTAGAAGGAAGATTAAAGGCCGGCGTAATTTTGCAAAGTCCAGTAGCTTCAGGTTTTCCCTGTTTCTCCATCAGTTCATTACAGGCAAGCCTCAGCTGAATGCCCGCAAAAGTATGGATGCAGTTGTCAATGCAAATATGCAAGGGAGCAAAACATCCAAGAAGAGCCGAGTTTGCCGCATTTACGATGGCATCAACTTTAAGAGTTGTAATATCTCCCTGCCAAAGGTACAAGTGACTGTTATTTTCAGAAAAAGGCATCAACGAGTTTATGTCTGTCACTCCCCTCTCTCGGTTTCTTTCCTGCAGATATTCATCCTGTATTTTCAAAAATCCTTCACTTACAGGCAATGGATCCCGTACATTCATCAGCGAACGAAGTAAATCCCTCTGCCCCTATTCATCCTGCGGAATTTTGTCCTCGTAATTTCCTTCCTTTAATAATTCTTCTATTAGATATAACCGTCTTTCTTCCTGTGTCATTTTTTCCTTTTTTAGGCGTTCGTCGCAACCTGCGGTTGCAAATTATTAACTACATTAAATATATCATCATTTATGCAAATTGTTGAAATAGAACTGTAAAGCAACACTTGATTAGTATACATACTAATAGTATTATTTAATTGTTGGAAATGCCCTTACAGGCGGCCGTCTCCCGGCTCTGACAATCAGGTAACTGGTTGATTTATTTGACGGGAGGTTATTGCAATGAATTTTGACAGATTTATCGCTGTAGTTGCATGCGTAGCAACAGTACTCTGCACGATTATTGCAGTCCTTTCCTACCTTTATAAGTAGAAGAGAAAAAAATGACCGCCCAGTCTGACTCACTGTAGCGGTCTTGCGTCCTTATAGGACAATTACCATAAAGTGGAGATGACCAAATGTCTGGGCATTTCCTTTCTTTCACTATACCACATCAGCCTTTCATCGTCAAATAATCAACATCCAATTCGAAAGCTTTTCTCCTGTGTCATAAGCTTTTCAAAACCTCATAAATGTCATCATTTATACAAATGCTCTGCTTTTTAATTTCGTCTGGAACTACCGCTTCACCTTTGTTCACGCAGATATATTTTGCTTTTGGATTTGCATAGGTCATCTGCCAGAAAGGATACTTTATAATTCCGGGAGTATTTCCGCCAACTCCCAGTTCCAGAA
Source organism: Treponema sp. (assembly GCA_045627625.1). Classification (GTDB taxonomy): domain Bacteria; phylum Spirochaetota; class Spirochaetia; order Treponematales; family Treponemataceae; genus Treponema_D. The sequence continues at coordinate 230 of JAZQOB010000112.1, read as the reverse complement.
AAACAATGTTGCTGTCTTTGTGTTTGTTCAGGAATTCCTCATAACGAACAGCAGCTTTATTCCAACCTTCATCTTCTACAAAAGTATTATCACAGCGAAGATTCATTGTCATAGGCTTTCCACATTCAGGACACTTTGGAACAAGATTGGAAGAAACAATCATTTTAATTCCATCAAATCCATTTTCTGGTAGTTCAAGATTTTTATTTTCTGTAATAATAAATCCCTGT
>JAZQOB010000111.1:0-78199 GCA_045627625.1 Treponema sp. | reverse complement strand
ATTTTGTAAATCTTGAACGATGCTGCTGGGTAGGTTCACAGAAATATAACAATGTTCTTTGGAATGGTGATGTTCAGTCTACATGGGAATGTTTAAGAACTTCTATCGTTGAAGGTTTGAACATTGGTTTGGCAGGTATTCCATGGTGGACAACTGATATTGGTGGCTTCATGTATGGAAATCCAGAAGATCCAAAATTTGTTGAACTTCTTGAAAGATGGTTCGAATGGGCTGTTTGGTCTCCAATTTTAAGACTTCATGGAGATAGAGATCCTCATGATACACCTCCATTAGATAAAGATCCAGAAAGAGGATATGGTGGCGGATATCTTTATACAGGTCGTCCAAACGAAATCTGGTCATATGGTCCAGAAGCTCAGAAAATTATGGAAAAACAGATTAAACTTCGTGAAAGTTTAATTCCATATACTTCTAAAGTTATGGAAGAAGCTGCTAAAAATGGTAGTCCTGTAATGAGAACTATGTTTTATGAATTCCCATCTGATGAAAAATGCTGGGAATTAAAAGATCAGTATATGTTTGGTTCTGATTATCTTGTTGCTCCAGTTCTTGAAGCTGGTGCTGTAAGCCGTAAAGTTTATTTACCAAAAGGAACTTGGGAAAACATCAATACTAAAGAAGTTATTTCTGTAACAGAAGGAAAAACAATTGAAGTAGCTGCTCCAGTTGATCAGATTCCAGTATTTCTTAAGAAATAATTAAATCAAATAGAATAAAAAAAGCTGAAACATTAAGTTTCAGCTTTTTTTATTTATATTACAAAATGTTGAATTCTTTTATAGTAATCTTAGCTTACAACATTTTGTGGTTTACCTGAAAGCCAGGCTTTTAAGTTTTCAAGTGCAATTCCCTGTAACTTGCTTCGAGTTTCTTTTGGAGCCCAGGCAATGTGTGGAGTAATAACGCAATTTTTAGCAGTAAGCAAAGGAGATCCTGCTTTCATAGGTTCTTCATAAACTACATCTGCTGCATAACCAGAAATTGTTCCATTATTTAATGCATCTGCAAGATCCTGTTCAACAATAAAAGCTCCTCTTGCTGTATTAATTAAATAAGCAGTAGGTTTCATCATTTTAAGACTATCTTTATTGATAAGGTGTTTTGTTTTGTCAGTTAAAGGTGCATGTAAGGTAAGGAAATCTGATTTGGCAAGTAATTCTTCAAAAGAAACCTGTTCAGGCATTCCTGGTTTTGGAGTTCTTGTACAGCAAATGATTTTCATACCAAATGCTTTTGCAAGAGTTTCAACCTTTTTACCAATGCTTCCGTATCCAAAGATTCCTAAGGTCTTACCGTTTAAATCCATTAAAGATTCATTCCAGTAACAAAAATCTGGACATTTTACCCAGTCACCCTTGTGTACTGATTCATTATGAATTGCAACATGATTTGTAAAATGCAAAATAAATGCCATTACATGCTGTGCAACAGAATCTGTTGAATAGGCAGGAATATTTGTAACAATAATATTGTGTTTTCGTGCAGCATCTAAATCAATAACATTATATCCAGTTGCAAGAACACCGATATATTTAAGATTAGGGCAGGCTGAAAGAACTTCTTCGGTAATATTAATCTTATTTAAAAAAATAGCATCAGAATTACCAATTCGTTCAACAAGTAATTCATCTGGGGTTCTTTCGTAAACTGTAATGTCAGCAAATTCTTTAAACATATTCCAGGTAAGATCACCTGGGTTTACTGCATGACCATCAAGAATTGTAAGTTTAATCATTTTAAAGTATTATCCGATAACGTCTACACCACAAGAAGTGATTGCAGCATCAATAGGACCTTCCGAACTTGCATCATTGTAATCAACAAGTACCTGTGATTTTTCACAGCTTGCTACACAGTTTGTAACTCCTGCAACTCCAGAAACGGCAGCCTGAACTTTTGCAGCAGTTCCATCATCGAACATTCCAACTACATAAATTTTCTTTTGCATAATATATAGCTCCAACTTTATTTATAATTCATTATAAGTCATAAACTCTATTTTAACAACATAAGTAAATCCCTGAAATTTGTATAAATCTCTATTTTCAAATAATAAATTGTTATATGAAAAGGGTGAAAATATTTAATTTATTATCTTAGTAATGAATTTTCAAATGATTATTTTACAGTTTTTCCTAATTGACCGCAGGCTCCACCGATTTTTCGACCTCTTCTTGTTCTTAATGTAACATTAAGGCCTGCTTTTTCGATAGATGCAACAAATCGTTTAACTTCTTCATTGGAAGGTTCTTCAAAGGGAAGTGTAGAAACTGGATTCCATGGAATAAGATTGATATTTACATCGCTACCTTTTGCAAATTGAATTAAATTATCTGCACTTATTTTATCTGTGTTTTTTCCATGTAAAAGTGCTGCTTCCAAAGTAACTCTCTTACCAGATTTTTCAGCATAATAAGAAATTGCCTTTTTTAATTCTGAAAGACAATTAGCCTGTGAATCTGCAACAGGCATTAATTCTTTTCGTAAATCTTCATTTGCAGTTGTAAGAGATACGGCAAGTCGGATATGTGGACCATTATCTGCAAGATCGTAAATTCCTTTAACAATACCGCAGGTAGATAAAGTGATTCGTTTTGAAGATAACCCCCGTCCATCTTTATGACAAAGGATTTCAATTGCCTTTCGGATGGCACCAAGATTTTGCATTGGTTCTCCCATTCCCATAAAGACAATGTTATCTAATTTTCCTGCAATTTCTTCAAGATATAAAAATTGTTCTACGATTTCGTATGCTTCGAGATTTCGGGAAAGGCCTAAAGTTCCTGTCATACAGAATGCACACTTCATTGCACATCCGGCCTGACATGATACACAGGCTGTTTTTCGGCCTTCTTTATCAGTAAGGAGTACAGTTTCTACATAATTATTATCAAAAAGCGAAATTTGAAGTTTAATAGTACCGTCAGGATCTTTTAAAACATTAGAAACTGAAGAATTTCTTAAGCATGCTTTTTCTTTTAATTCATTTCTTAAGTCTAAACTTAAGTTGGTCATTTGATCAAAGGAGGAAACTCCTGAACCAACCCATTTAAAAATCTGATTACCTCTGAACTTCTGAGATAATTCAAGTTTTTCAATAATTTCTTGAGGCAATAAATCTGTAAGAATAATTTTTGACATAGTAGAGATTAAAATAAACTATTTTTTGATTTTCAACAAAAGGTTTTTAATCTGCATATTTTTTCCGTCATTTTCAAGATATTTTTCAAGAAGTTTAACGGCTTCGTCAGGTTTTCCCATTGTGACATAACAATCAGCAAGGTCAATGTAAAGACGAGGATTTCTTGGATCAGATTTAATCAATGTTGTAAATCTTTCTAAGGCTTCGTCAAAATTACCTTCAACTTTGCAAATTAAAGCAAGACCAATAGCAGCATAAATATCAAAATCAATTTCCAGAGCTTTGTCATAATAAGCACGGGCTTTTTCAATATTACCTGTAGTTCTGTAAGCATCACCTGCACGAGTAAGAATTACCTTATTGTTAGGATCAATTTCGAGAATTTTATTCCAGTATTCAATAGATTTAGTCTGCTGGTTCATACCACGATAACAGTCTGCTAAACCAAAGAGGGCATAGAAGTTTGTAGGATCTCTGTCTAATGCCTTCTGGAAATAAATTGTTCCATTCTCGAAAGTCTTTAATTTACGGTGACAGTTACCGATTGCTGTAAGAACACGAATATCTACAGAATCTCTTGTAATTTCATAAATGCGTGTCCAGTAATAAAGAGCATCTTTGTATTCTTTAAAATCGTAACTTAAATGTCCTAAACCGATTAATGCATATGGATTATCCTGTTCCATATCAAGAACTTTCAAATACAAATCTTTAGATTTTTTGAATTCTTTTGTCTTACGATATGCATCAGCAACACGAGTAATAACAGTAATATTTTTATCATCATGAACAAGATATTTCTGCCAGATATCGATTGCTTTATTAAACTGATTCAATGCTTTATAACAATCCGCTAAACCAAAGAGTGCATAGTTATTTGTTGGATAATATGAAAGACATTTATTGTAGAATGAAATTGCTTCGTTGAAGTTATTGCATTTGCGGGCTGTATCACCAAGTCCTACCAAAGCATAGTTGTTATTTTCTTCGATAACGAGAATTGCTTCAAAAGCTTCTTTTGCTCCTTTAGTATCATTTTCCTTTAACAGCTGATAACCTTTTTTAGAAAGTTCAGTGATTTTTTCGTTTTCGTCGTTAATTGACGAGATTACATCAGAAGTTAAATCTAAATCCTCTGGTTCTAAAATATCCTGGTTTGAGTTAAAAGTCTGATCCATTGTAGCAACTCCGTTTGTTTTTAAATAATAAATTTTTAAATAAAGAAAAAAAGATAATTAGTTATCTTTTATGAGAGTGGAGATTAATTTGGCAATGGATTCGTAAATAGGTTCAGCATCTCTAGAGTTATGTGCTAAAACATAAGCTTTTAATGCTTTTAGTTCCTGGTTATGATTCACATAATAATCACCAACTCTGGTTAATCCGTCAGAATAACCTGTGGTAATAAAAATTCGGCGAGCATCTTCAATATTTCCTGCATTGAAAAAAGCATTTGCCTTGCGATTTAAAATAACTTTTTGTTCAGAAGTCAATCCACCAACAGGATTATCTGTTACTTTAATAAACCCATCAGGAATTTTCTTTTCGATTAAAGCTTCTTTAAAATTGCTTTCAATAGAACTTTTATCACTCATCTTGCTATATAATATATCACATTTTGATATTTAGTCAAATTAACTACTTTTGTCAAAATAAAAATGTGATATTAATTACCATTGTTTTCTTGAGCTGGGTAGGTATAAAAATCAACAATTGATCGTCCATAAACTCTTTGATCGGTTCTTACCAGATTGCCAATTGTATCAGGCATAAAGTGTTCCTCTGGACGATGAACCATTATTGTTCCTGTTTTATTAAGCATACCAGCTTCGTCTGCTTTTAATACCAGCTGTTCATGAAATTTGTAAGGAAATGGTGGATCAAAGAAAATGAAATCAAAAGATGTTTTACAGCGTTTGATAAAATATTCAACAGGCATAAAATGACATTTGATTTTAACTCCACATTCTTTTTCTGTAACTGAAACATTATCTAAAACTGTATTTACTTTAATTTTATCTTTTTCGCACAGTTCAACATGTGAAGCACCTCTTGATACTGCTTCGATGGCAATAGTACCAGATCCTGAAAATAAGTCCAGCCAGGATTTTCCGGATAAATCTCCTAAGATTGAAAATACAGATTCACGCATTCTGTCCATTGCCGGTCTGATAACACCATCAGGACACTTTATAATTCTTCCTTTTAATTTTCCACCTGTGATTCTCATTTTATTTTACCTTTTTTATTGCTGATTTAATGACCAGAAAGTTTCATCTCTCTGTAAAGCTTTATTTTCCATAGCATAGTCAAAAGCTGTTTTGCTTTCAGATGAGCGAATTGTTGTAACTGCACCTGCATCAATTAAAGTTTTAAGAATGCTTGTGGAATTACAATAAAGGGCTGCGTACATCAATGGAGTTTTACCGTTATAAAAAATGTTTAATGGCATTGATTTATTCAGATAAATATTTATTTTGGCAATTTTAGCTCTGTCATTTACTGAATTAGTAATTAACATCTGAATGAAGGCCTTTGTAACTTCTTTTTCTGAAATAGAATAATGATCCAGAAGAATTTCTATAATTTCTGGATTATTGTTGTAATTTGATGCAATTAAAAGGGCAGAGGCATCAAATTTATTTAAAGCTTTTACAGAAGAACCTGCATCAATAAGAGTTTTTACAATTGCAGTATTTTCTTGATAACGAACCGCATACATAAGAGCAGTCCAACCATCTTTATCTGTAAGGTTTACATTTGCTCCTGCTAAAAGCAGATTTTCAATTTCCCAATTGTTTCCTGCTTTTGCTGCTTTCATTAATAAAGTCAGTCCTTCTGAATCCACTTTATCAGGATTTGTAATTTTTTCTTTGTTTACAAAGTATTCATCATCAGGTAATTCCAGAGTTTTTTGAGGCATGTAGTCCTGTAAATATTCTTTTTTATATTTTACAGGTTCTTTTTCACTGGATTTCATCGATTTAATTAAAAGTTCCTGCGCTTTCTGTTTTTCTTCTTCAAGACGACGGGCTTCTTCTTCCTGTCGTTTTGCTTCTGCCTCAGCTTCGGCTTTTTTCTTTTGTTCAAGAGCAATTCGTTCAGCTTCTAATGCAGCCATTTCTGCGGCAATTCTATCTCTTTCTGCTTTTTCTGCAGCTTCAATTCTTTCCTGTTCTTCCCGAATTAATCTCTGTCGTTCTGCTTCGGCTGCTGCTTCTCTTGCCTGTAAAATTCTTTCGATTTCATTTGCTTTTTTGATTGCTTCTTCTTCCAGCTGCTGTTTTTCAATTTCTTCAGCAGTTAATTCTCTTGCTGGTGTAATTTCTACAGTAGTTTCTTCTGAAATATATGTTTCTTCAATCTGAATTTCGTCTGTTTCTGATTGAACAGTTGCAACTTCCACGATGTTCATTTTTTTCTTAAGGGCTTTCTTATATGCTTTTTCTTCTTCAAGAGTATTTGTTGAATTTGCAACTCTCTTAAAATCTAAATATGCCTGTTCAACAACATCTGGATTATCAACTCCGCCATAATAAATTTTAAGACTGAAGTTCTTTACAGCAGATTCATCTAATTTAATTTGAACTGAAATATTAAAAGCTGTTTTTTTCTTAATGTCCTGACCAAGAACAAATGGCTGACAAAGAATCGCTTTTGTTGAATCGTCTATAAAAACACCGTAAAGAGTATTGATTGCAGCTGTTGATTTTCCTTCAGATAAAATTGTAATAACATCTCCTTTCTGTGGAAGATCATTTGATACAAATTTAGTAAAGTTAATGGTTGTTTCAAACTGAGGAACAGATGAATTGTATTTTGTAAAAATCTGTGATGGAGAATCTTTTAAGTCGAATAAGTATTTTCGTGCATGAATATACTTAATGAAGTCTTCCGAAAAAACAGAAGTTATGAAAATAGAGAATAAACTGAATAAAAGTAGTAGTTTCTTAAAAGTTTTTTCCATAATATAAAATATACATTAATATATGGTTTCTAACAAGTAAGATTATTGACCACCCTTTGAATTTTATGTATATTGTTAAGACACCCCTTGGGAATCCTTCGGGATTTTCCTTTGTCCATAAGGAGGAATGATTTACCTTTTTTCAATTTTTTTTGGATTCAGGTTTATCATTGTACAGTTTTTAATCGTCGATTCTAGAATTGTATTACATTTCCTCCTAATAACTGGTTTATCCAGAAAATTATAGGAGATACTTATGAAAAAGTATGAACTTATGGCTATTTATCCACTCGAAGATGAAAAGTCAAAAAAAGGTGCAGAAGATTTAAAGAACGCACTTACAAACCTCGGTGCAGAAATTGCTGAAGAAAAAGCATTTGGTGACCGTGATCTTACTTACGAAATTGCTAAACAGAAGAAAGGCCGTTTCGTTCTTTACACAATCAAAATCAATCCAGCTAAAATCGTTGAAGTTGAATCTACATTCAAAATCAACATGAACCTTTTGAAATATCAGTTCGTAAAAATCGAAGAAAAATAATTTAAGATTTTTTTGAACTTTTCAAAATTTTTTTGTAATGGAAAAATTGTTTTTTCTCCATTCATCACTATAATATAAACAAGGAGTTTTATATGACAGATACTAACACAGTTGTTCTTGTTGGAAGACTTACAAAAGATTTAGGTTCAGATGAAAGAAGCTTTGGTTATCTTCCAAGTGGTCAGGCTAGAGCCAATATCAGCATTGCTGTTAATAGAAGTCGCAAAAATGGTGATCAGTGGGTTGATGAAGTAAACTATTTTGATGTTACAATTTGGGGAAAAACTGCTGAAAACCTTAAACCTTATTTGCTTAAAGGAAAACAGGTTTGTGTAGAAGGCTATTTGAAACAAGATCGTTGGGAAAAAGACGGACAGAAACAGAGTAAAGTAACTGTAGTTGCAAACAATGTTCAGTTGCTTGGTGGAAAAAGTGAAGGCAGCAGTCAGTCGACTGGGGGTGCTCCAAGATTCCAGCCTGTAAATAATGCTCCAATGTCTGCCGGCGGTTATGATTCATTCGGTGGCACAGGAAGTGATTTCCCAGAAGATATTCCATTCTAATAATTAGAGAAATTGGAATAAACAAACTAAACAATTCAGGAGATAACAATGTCTGAAGAAAATACACAGGAATTAGAAGGAAAACAGGAACAGGAAGCTGCAATGAGCCAGATTACTGTTGAATCAGAAGGTCGTGAAGATGATCGTGAAGGTCGTGGAAAGAGCAAAACTTACTTCCGTAAGAAGGTTTGCCGCTTCTGTGCTAACAAAGCAAAAATCGACTATAAAGATGCAGATGCACTCCGCCGCTATATGACAGAAAGAGGTAAGATCCTCCCACGTCGTATCACAGGTACATGTGCTAAACATCAGCGTGAAGTTGCTAAAGCAATCAAACGCGCAAGAGCTATCTGTTTACTCCCATACGTAGCAGACTAATTTTAATTAATTTTTAATCAAGACCTGGAAGCAACTCCGCTTCCAATAAAGAGGTCATAAAATATTTTGAGGAGCTTGTAAAATGAAAGTAATTCTTAATGTAGATGTTAAATCACTTGGTGAAGAAGGCGATGTAAAGAACGTTGCAGCAGGTTATGCTCGTAACTATCTCCTTCCAAGAAATCTCGCTGTACCTTGTACTGCTGAAACAATGGCTATCTTCGAAGCAAGAAAAGCTGAAATCGAAGCACGCAAAGAACAGAAGAGAAAAGATTCTGCTAGCTTGAAAGAAAAATTGGAATCTATCAATGTAGAAATCGTAATGCCAGCATCATCAAATGGTAAACTCTTCGGTGCAGTTACAACTCATGTTGTTGCTGAAGCACTTGCAAAACTCGGTTACGATATCGAAAGAAAACGTATCGACATTGCTGGTTCAACTATCAAATCTGTTGGTGGTTACAAAGCTACTGTTAAATTGTATGAAGCTCAGACTGCTGAAGTTAAAATCACAGTAAAAGCTCAGACAGTTGATGGTGAAACTATCGAAGCTAAAGAACCTGCAAAGGAAGAAGCTGCTGAAGCAAAAGCTGAATAATTAAGTAAATTATTTAAGTTTTAGAAAAAGCTGATGATTCTTAAAAGTTTCATCAGCTTTTTTTATCTTTTTTATGTAAATTAATAAAAAATTCGACTATAATAATAGTATTCAGGAGAATAAAATGAATTTAAATGAAACTTTAGCAGATAAAGTCCCACCACATAATATTGAGGCAGAACAGGCTGTTTTGGGAGCTCTTCTTTTAAACTGGAGCTCAATGGCAGATGTTGTTACTAAAATTCGTTCAGATAAATTTTATTCTTTGCAAAATCAGGTTATCTATGATGCTTTATTAAGTCTTTATAAGAAAAGCGTTCATGGAGATACTCTTTCTTTAATTAATGAATTAACTGAAACTGGAAAATTGGAACAGGCTGGGGGAGCTGCTTATATTGCTTCTTTAACAGATACAGTACCTTCTGCAGCAAATATTGAATATTATGCTGGCATTGTTTTGGATAGAGCTCAGCGTCGTGATTTGATTAAAATCTGTTCCGAAGTACGAACCTCTGCATTTGAACTTGATAAAGAAAGTAAGAGAGTTTTAGAGAATGCCGAAAAAAAGATTTTTGCTTTAGCAGATCAGGATAGTACAACAATTATTCATGAAGCAAAAAATATTATCGTAAAAGAATTTGAAATAATTGAAAATCGTTATAAAAATAAAAATAGATTTACAGGGATTCCTTGTGGTTTTGCACAGTTAGATTCAATGACTTCTGGTTTCCAGGATTCTGAATTGATTATTATTGGTGCCAGACCATCAATTGGTAAAACAGCCCTGGCTCTTTCTATGATGGAATATATTACTGTTGATCAGAAAATTCCATGTGGTTTCTTCTCACTTGAAATGCCTTATGAATCAATTGGTATGCGTATTCTTTCACAGGAAGCCTGTGTTAATATGAGTAAAATGCGTACTGGTATGCTTAAAATGGATGATATTAAAAAAATCCAGGATGCTGCAGGCCGCTGGTTTGAAGCTCCATTATACACAGTTGATACTCCAAATATGCATTTAATGGAATTAAGAGCAATGGCTCGACGAATGAAATCAATTTATGATGTAAAAATTATTTTTATTGATTACATTGGTTTAATTTCTACTGATAATCCATCAGCTCCTGTTTATGAACAGATGTCTGAAGTTTCAAAATCATTGAAAGCTTTGGCTCGTGAATTAAAAATTCCTATTGTAGCCTTGTGTCAGGTAGCTCGTGCTGCAGAAGGAGAAGAACCTAACCTTGCACAGCTTAGAGGTTCTGGTTCTATTGAACAGGATGCGGATGTTGTAATGTTTGTTCATCGTGAACGACTTAAGGATGAACAGCCAATTCAGGAAGCTAAGTTGATTCTTGCTAAACAGCGAAACGGTCCTACTGGAGATGTAAATATTATGTTTATTCCGGCATATTCAAAATTTGTAAATCCAAAAGATGATAGATAAAAAAAAGGAGATAAACTTGAAAGTTTATCTCCTTTTTTTTAATATTTGTAATTTTTTATTTCTGACTTGAATTAGTAACGATTGTCTTTTTGTTTCCAGAATCTTTTGTAATTGATTCCAATGTATCAATGTTCAAAAGTTTTAATCCTTTGTTGCTGTCAGTTACTGCAACTCCTGCTTTATTGATTACGATTGGTGTTGATGAAACAACTGCAACTGAAGATTTTTTTACAAGAGTGAGAGTTGCATCGTATTTTCCAATTACCCATTTACCATTGTCTTCGATTACACAGTAGAAGTAATCTCCGTCTTTTACAAGAACAGAATCTTCTGCAATAGTTTCATTGCTTTCACTGATGATTTCCATTTTGTCTTCATCAATGAGAACCAATTTTACAGTTCCGTTGGCAGTATTTTCACCTGCAATAGCAATGAATGCTTCGTTTGGTACTGCTTCATAAATTGCACGGCTGCGAATTACAGAAATAGGTGAGTTTTTAATAACTTCTCCTGTTTCAACATTGAATTTAACAAGTTTTGAAAGGAACTGTTTTTCGTCTGTAATAACAAGTCCGTATTCTGTTACAGCTCTTGCTTTTTCCTGTTCCTGTTTCTGAACAATCTGCTGATCAGTAGCAATATCTTTTCTTTCTGTCTGAGCTTCTGTCTGTTTTTTGTCTGCTAAGTTCTGTTTTTCAGCAGCTTCCTGTTTAGCTGCCTCAGTTTTTTCTTTCTGTTCATCTGCGTTTTTCTGAGCTTCTTCAGCTTCTTTTCTAGCTTCTTCTGCCTTCTGAGCAGCTTCTTCAGCGGCTTTTTGAGCTTCTTTATCGTCAGGATTTTCTTCTGCGTTTTTCTGAGCTTCTTCAGCTTTCTTTTCTGCTTCTTCTGCAGCTTTTTTTGCTTCTTCAGCTTCTTTTTTAGCTTCGTTTAATTTTTTAGCTTCTTCTACAGCCTGTTTCTGTGCTTCCATTGCTTTATCACTGGCTGCATCTGATTCACGTTCTTTTAAATCAACCATGTCTTTTCTGGCATCAATGTTACGGTCGTCATCTTCTTTCATTGATTTAATTACACTGGAATCTGAAATAACAGATGTATCGATAGTTGATAAACCACCTTCTTCAACATCAAATAATGGAATTACGATTTCAGTTTTTCCTGGCCAATCCTTATAAGAGATAGCAAGACCACAGTTTTCTTTTGAAAGATTTGTCATTACTTCTGGTTTATATTTTTCAGCGAAAGTATCGTACTGTCCGCGATAAACTGCATTGTAAACTGTAATGAAAACTGCAAGTGTATCAGCATCTTTTTCTGAATATCCATATGCTGCAGTAAGATATCCACTGATAATTCTTCTTACATTATCAATATGATCAACAGAGGCATCTGATCCGATGTAAAGAACATCTGCATTGAGTTTTTTATCTTCCTTGTTGTTAAATTCAACAGAATGAACAAGATAATACTTTCGTGAGTTACCTGTAGAATCAGCTTCAGTTGGTGTAATTTTGTTTCCTAATTCAGAACCAATATTTTTAATTGACTGTGCAGACTGAATTACCTTGTGTGGTCCAGAATAGTTCTGGAATTCGATTGTATTATTAAGAGTTGCTTTTAATTCAGGTTCATAAACACCGGCAGCACTTAAAAAACTTAAAGTCATAAAGGTTGAAATTAATGCAGCAATGATTTTTTTCATATTAATTTTCCTATATATTTGTTATTACTTTATAATCGACATTATATCACAAGAATTTAGTTTTTACTTATTTATTTGCATTGTTTTAAGGAAAAATTACAAATCCAGAGCCGAAATCTTTTTAAAAGTTTCTCTGGCATATTCTTTTGCTTTTATATTAAATTGTGGATAAAGAAAAGTGGTAATGATTTCTTTTCCCTGTTTATTGAATGCAGGTTTTCCCATAATTTTACAGATTGAATATACAGCATCACAAATTTCAATTGGAACTGTTGTGTCTTTTGTGTTCGTTCTTTTTGCCAGTAGATATAGATTTTTAAGCAGTTTTCCTTCTGGATCATATCCGTTTTCTGAAATCGAAATCAAAGCAGTATTTAGAATTGTTCTGTTGGTTTCGTAATTTATTACATAAGCAATAAAGTTTGTAAAGTTATCAGTACCAAAGAGTGGCATTTGATTAATCATTCTCTCAAGACCTGCATTGTCTCTTTCGAAAACAGTATAATCTTTTGTAGTTCTGCTGTTTTTAGTAAAAAGAATTCCTTCATAGGCCTTGCAGCCGGATAAAAGTTTTTCCAGCAAATATTTTTCCTGAATTCCATAATCTCCGGATTTTAATAAATCAATATTCTGGGTATCAGAAACATCAAGATCTATAGTTTGCATCAGGTAATCATCATAAAGACTTTCATCAATATTATAAAAAGTTTCATATTTGATTTTTTTTGTTTCAAGTTGTTTTATTTTTCGTGTTGCAGTTGTTTGAGTTACTTTGTAAGCATATGCATTCCAGTCAGAACTAAAAACAATAAAATAATCCTTTGCATTATAAAGTGTTTTGTAGGTTAAATTTTTTTTCTTGGAATTGATAAACTGTCCGTCCCATAGTGCAAGCCCTGAATAATTAAAATATGAAGCATGTTTTTTATCAGAAATCAGTAAACCGTTTGAAGTTAGATTTGAATAATTGAAATCTTCAAAATCATTAATTGTAAATTGAGATTTAACTTTTCCATCTTTTATATTTATGTTGAAAACCTCAAGTTTGTTTTCATTGTTTCTGGTGTAAAAAATGTCTGAAGAATCAATGCTTTGAATAAAAGTTTGGAAAGTTGGTTTTGAACCTTGAGAAATATAATTATTTTTCCAGTTTAAGACTAACTGATTGTTTTTTACTGAATAAAAAACTGTTTCACCGTTTTCAAAACATATTAAAATACCGTCTTCTGATTCTGTTGCATTTGAAAAAAAGTTTTCCAGATTTATAATTTCGATTGATTCTCCAAAAGGAGAGATTCTGTGTAAATAGCTGCTGTTCTTTTCAGTGGAAAATAAAACAATACTTCCATCATTCAATTCCAAAAGCTTTTGTTTTGTCAGATTTTTTATTGAAAGTGTCCACTTTTTTATACCATTTATGCCATAACAACTGATTTTTTCATTGCCCCGAACAAAAAAACGACCATCTCGTCCTGAAAAAGCTGGTTCTGTAATTTCGAAATCCGAATATTGGGTCCATAATTCACTTCCAGTAGGATTTAAAAGCTGAAGTTGTTTTCCGTTATGATTTGTTAAAAGAATAAAATCGTTGGGAAGTACTGAAAAATCAGGAGCAGTTCCTCGTCCTGTAGATTTATCCCAAAGTCTTTTTCCTTCAAAAGTATATGCTGTTAAAATTCTTGAATCATCAAGAGTTACAAAACCATAGCTTGTATTTTTTGCATCACAAATAAGTTTTCCTGTCATGACGAAATGCCAGGAAGCGGTTTCTTCGTTCAGTTGCTGCTGTGAAACTAAAAGATTGAGAAATAAAAGCTGCAAAAAAGCTAAGACTATGATTTTTTTCATAAACTATATTTCTAATGTAAATAACGCAAGGCTCTCAATGTGACTGGTATTAGGATAAAAATCCAGAAGATATATTTTTTCCAGTTTATAACCTGCTTTAATAAGTTTGGCACAGTCTCTTGCATGTGTTGCCGGATCGCAGGAAAGGGAACGGATAAAAGGAATTTTACTTTTGCATAAATATTCGTTTACAGCATTTTCCATTCCTGAACGAGGAGGGTCTACAACGCAGGCATCAAAGTTTCCACAGAATTGTGAACAGGTCTTTGCCCAGTTTTCACCGCTTAAACCATAGCTTATATGTTTTGTTCCTGCCATATTCTGTTCTGCATAAACCAGAGCATCTCTGTTATGTTCAACAAGTACTACATTTTCGTATTTATCTGCCAGGAATGCAGAAATTGAACCGCATCCAGAATACATATCAAGAATATTTTTTCCACCAGGCAAAGAATCTGTAATAAGCTTCAGGACTTTTTCAAAAACATAAAGATTTGACTGAAAAAATCCTCTGATATCAAAAGAAATTTTCTTATTTAGTAAATTTACTGTTGCTGAATTTTCTTCTGAATAAACTGTTCCAGCAAAGTAATGATTTTCCTTAAATTTATATTTTTTGTTTTTGTTGTACTTAAGCTGCTGCTTTGGAGCCTGTTCAACATTTTGCATGATTCGGACTTTATTTTCACCGTCCAAAGAATTGGTACCAAAAACCTGGATTCTTCCTTTTGGACGCTGTTCTACAGGAGTTTTTGCAAAATATTCGTTAATTGGAGGTTCTGCACACAAACATTCCTGAATTGGAATGATTGTATTTCCATGAGCAACAGATAAACCTCCATCGTTTAACTGAAATCTGGCTCTGTAATTAGTATCTCTGTCATAAACTACATCAATTTTGTCTGAAATATCTACTTTATGGCTTGCAAATGCATCTATAAGCATATTTTTTCTGATAGTTCGCTGATATTCAGGAGAAATATGCATCATGTTACAGCCACCACAGATTCCGTAGTATTTACATTCAGGTGTAACACGATATGGAGATGGTTCCAGGATTTTTACAATTTCTGCATTGTCATAATCATTTTTGTGTTGTACGATATTTATATTAAGAGTTTCATCAGGAAGAGTGTAAGGTATAAATACTGTTTTTGAGTTGATTTTTGCAATAGTATTTCCACCGAATACCATTTTTTCTGTCTTAACGATTGATGTTTCCATATTTTTATTTTATCAAAATTCCTGGAAAAAATCATATTTTTTATTTTAATTTTTGAGGTATGTTTATGATGTTTAAGAATTTCTTTTTTAAAACTTCTGATGGTTTTGAATTATGGGTAAATAGATGGCAGCCGGATGAAAATCAGACTGTAAAAGCTGTAATTCAGTTGCATCATGGTTTAAGTGAACATACTTTACGATATGACAGATTTGGCAGCATCCTGGCAGAAAATGGTTATGTTTTGAATGCCTATGATATGCGCGGTCATGGTAAAACTGGTCAGAATTCCGAAGAAAATAAAACTGGTTTAATGGGAAAACTTGCAGATAAAGATGGTTTTTTCAGAGTTGTTGATGATTTACGGGAAATGATTGAACAGGATAAAAAAGATTTTCCTGGAGTTCCAGTAATTCTTTTTGGACATTCATTTGGTTCCTTTGTATCTCAGTGTTTTCTTGAAAAATATGGAAATGAAATTAATGCCTGTGTTTTAAGTGGAACAGCTGGTCCTAGAAATCTTTTAATAGGAATTTCAAAACCTTTAGTTTCACTTATTTGTGGAATTAAGGGCAAAGATACAATTGTGCCTTTACTTGATACTCTTGCTTTTGGCGCTTATAACAAACGAATTGAAAATCCAAAGAGTAAGAATGCCTGGTTATCCAGAAACGAAATGAATGTTCAGCTTTATGACATGGATAACTGGTGTGGTATTCCTTTAACTGCTTGTTTCTTTAAGGATATGATGACAGGTTTGAGTTATATTCATAAATCAAAAAATATGAAGAAAATTCCTGTGAATCTTCCTGTTCTTTTTGTATATGGATCTGATGACCCTGTCAGTGATTACGGAAAAACTATTGAAAAACTGGCTGGCATTTATAATAAAAACGGTATATCTAATCTTACAGTTAAATGTTATGACCAGGATAGACATGAGCTTTTAAACGAAGATGATTGCGAAATTGTAGAAAAAGACATTCTTTCATGGCTTGAAGATACCTTGACTACAATCGCTAAATCATAATATTATTTTCCCACTGTGTTATATAGATATGGAACTGATGACAAGGGTAATTTTGTTAAGAAGGCCGTTGTCTACACCAAAACAGAACATTTAATTTCTCTTAAAAATATAGACCCTGATGCGCTGCAGATTATTAATCGCCTTAGAGATTCAGGGTTTACTGCCTATATTGTAGGTGGAGCAGTCAGAGATTTAATTATTGGTAACAAGCCAAAAGATTTTGATATTGTAACAGATGCAACACCATCTAAGATCCGTCGTATTTTTAGAAATTCTAGAATTATTGGTAGAAGATTTAGATTAGTTCATGTTGTATTTGGTCCAAAAATCTTTGAAGTAAGTACTTTCCGTTCAAATGCAGAAGGTTCTGTTGGCAATGAATTTGGAACAATTGAACAGGATGTTCAGAGAAGAGATTTTTCGATTAATGCGTTATATTATGATCCAATCAGCGAACAGGTAATAGATTATGTTGGAGGTATGAAAGATATACAAAAACATGTATTAAAACCTGTTATTCCAATTGATATTATTTTTGTGGAAGATCCTGTTCGTATGCTTAGAGCCATTAAGTATTCAGCAACAACTCATGCAAAAATGTCTATGTCTTTAAGAAGAAAAATTCGTCAGTCTGCAAATCTTTTGGGGCAGATTTCTCCTTCAAGACTTACTGAAGAAATGTTAAAGATTATTAACAGCAGCCATTCTTTTGATATTATCTCTGAAGCAATTGATACTGATTTGTTTATGTATTTACAGCCATCTGCTGCTGCCATGATTTTTGATAATAAAAACATTGAAAGCAAATACATGGAAAATCTTAAAAAACTTGATGAAGTAGTAAAAGAAAATCCAGATGTTCGTCTTGGAAAAAAACTTTATTATTTGATTTATGATTTTACTTCAGCTCTTACTGACTGGAAAAAAGAAGTTTCTGAAAAATATTCTCCTGTTGAACTTTACAGTAAAACCTGGACAGAATGTAGAAATTTTGTTTTACCAATGAATCCTCCAAGAAGAGAACTGGAATATGCAATTAAATCTGTGTTAAATTCTCTTGGAGTGAATATTAAGATTCCTCAGGGACAGCAAAAAAAGAATGAAGGTAAGGCTGGAGCTAAATCTGCTTCCAAAACTGCTGCTAAAACTGAGAAAAAAACTAAATAATTATTTTTTACTGCTGGAATTATGAGTTCTTGCCAGAGAGTGATGTACGGCTTCTCGTTTTGATGAAGTTGATGCATCACTTTTTTTTGTTTTAACAGGAATAAAGCCCAATAATTTTTTTGTTTTCTGAGTTGAAGTTGTTTCTGGCATATGAATTGGAGTTTGAACTGTATCTTTTGTAATTTTATCAATAACAATACTTACTTCTTCAATAAGAATTCCTGCAAAAGATTCAATCTGGTCAATAATATACTGCTGAATTTTATGAATTTTGCCTGTAAGCTGGGTTCCAAAAGGGACATCAATCAAAACAATAAACTTGTATCCTCTGGAATTTGTTTTAATTGTAATCTTTTTAGTAGTAACATCAGGTGCAATTTCCACAATACAATGCATTACCATCTGAATCATTGCGGCTTCTGAAATTTCTACACGGCCTTTTTTAGAAAATTCTGGTTGAACAACAGATTTTTCGATCATTCGTTCAGAACCTTTTGACTTTTTCTTAAAGAAGGTTTTAGTACTAAAGAATTCATGGATTGCATTAGAGAAAATCTGAGGATAAGACTTCTGAATTTCGATTGAAGGAACAGGAATTACATGTTTTCCTTCTACAAGTCTTGATTTTTGAGCTTTGTTTATTTCTTCTTCAGAAGCAATATCAGTAATATTTATGAATTTGAAGGGCTGAGGAAGCTGAAGTCTGGTACAAATTTTAGAAACCATTTTTTCTGAGGTACCTAAAATCAAAAGTTTCTTAATTTTAGTTTTCTTTAAAACTCTGGCAACATCATCCCTGTGATCTTTATCATCAAATAGAGCAACTCTGACAGCTCCCATGTAAGTTTTTTCTCGTTTAGCTGAATGCCCCGCAATGATTTTATCATCCTGAATCAATAATCCATCATCTATAAGTGTATTGATTCCGTATTCTTCAGCGAGTAATTTTGATCTGAAACTTTTTCCGGTTCCACTTGGACCTACCAAAGCATAAATGGTAATCGGACTAAATTTTTGTGATAAAGATTCAAGTAAATTCATTGAAATTATTATAATTCACAATTTTTTATACTACAAGTTTTAAACAAAAAATTTTCAAAATCCATGGGTAGAGGAGCTTTTATGATGGAAGGTAGCCCAACAGGATTTTCAGGAACTGAAAGTTTCCAGGCATGAAGAAAAAATTCATGATTTATATTGTGTTTCGAAAGATTTTCTCCACCATAAGCAGTATCTCCTGCCAAAGGATGTTTGTGGTGAGCAGATTGTGCCCTGATCTGATGCATTCTTCCTGTTTGAATTGAAACTTCCACCAGAGTAACAGGTTTTCCAAAAAAATCGCCATAAGCAATAGGTTTTACATCAGTAACAGCATTTTTTGCCTTTGAATTTTCAATTTTCTGCTGTTGAACCGAAACTTTGTGGAAAGCCTTTGCGTCCTGTTCTTCATCTTTTTCGATAAAATCTTCCCAATGTTCAGGTTCTGAAACAGTTCCTTCCATGAGGGTTAGATAAGTTTTTTTAATGTTGTGGACTTTTATATTTTCGGTGAACCATCTGGCTCCTTCTATGCTTAGAGAAAAAGCGATAAGTCCTGTAGTTTTTCTGTCAATTCTGTGTAAAGGACCTGGAGTGAAGGATAAGGAATTATCACTGAAATTTTGTCTGTAATATTCCCGGGTTATTTTATCCAGTGAAGTTTGATTTCCCTGAACTAATAAATCATAAGGTTTATTAAAAATAATTATATTGGAATTTTCAAAAATGATTTCAGGAAGTTTATTTAAAAGAGAATCATTATTTTTGGGAGAAGTTGTGGAATTATTTTTGACCATAAACTCTGGAATAGAAATTATGTCTCCAGTTTTTACCCTTGTTTCACCTTTTACTTTTTTATTATTGATTTTAATCAGATTTTTTCGGAAGGATTTATAAATATCTGTAAGAGAAATTTCTGGAAGCAATACTCTTATTACCTTGTCAATTCGGCGGTCATTATCATTAGTTCCAGCTGTAAAATCAATAAAATTCATATTTTTATTATACCCAAAAATTGTTGTTTTTCTACATATTAATAGCACATTCTACTAGTAAAAATCGGCTTGTAATGATAAAATAAAATTTAGGATTATTATATGTTACAGCCTATTTCAGTTCAATTAAAACATTTTTTTACTCATCCAATTTTTCTTGCAGGAATCACAAGCTGGCTTTCTGCGCAGTTTATTAAAACTTTATTGGATTTAATTTACGGAAGAATTCATTCCTTTACTGGATTAGTAGAAGATTTGTTTTGGAGAACAGGTGGCATGCCTTCTAGTCATTCAGCATTAGTTTGTTCTGCCTGCACAACCATTGGTTTTAGAAACGGGGTTGATTCTGACATATTTATGTTTTCTTTAATCTTTTTCCTGGTTGTAATTCGTGATGCTGTTGGAGTTAGACGAGCCAGCGGAAATCAGGCACAGAAAATTAATGAAATCGGATCTGAATTAAAAGAAAAAGGTATTATCCAGGATTATAAAAAAACTAAAGAAATAAACGGCCATACACCAATTCAGGTTATGTTTGGTTGTGTTCTTGGACTTTTGGTAGGATGTGCTTTTTCTTTGCTTAAATAAAAAGTTATTGAATGTAAAAAATGAAAATTAAACAGGTTATTCTTTTTGTAATCATATTATTACTTTCAAGTCTCATTTATTTGTTCCGTTCTGTTCCTACAGGGCAGCTTTGGGATAATTATACTGTTTTTTATGTACCTCAGAATGTTGAAGATGAAAAAGTAATCGAATCTTTTGATGCAAATGGAATTAAAGATTTTATCAGTCTTGCAGGTCAGGAAATTCCTATTAAGCTGGAAGAAGGCTCAATGGCTGATATGATGTTCAAATTGAATTTGAGCAACTATGATTCTGAATATCTTGAAAGAAGATTTGCTTATTTCTTTGATTCAACAAAAAACTACAGAATTTATTATATTCCAAATAAATTTAAAGAACGAATTGAAAAGACTGTAAAAACTCTTGATTCCATGGGAATTAATGCCGGAGTAGATAGTTCTGTGGCTTTCCCATGGGCATTGCCGGTTATAGTTGGAATTGCAGTTTTATTGATTTTACTTTTTGTAAAAAATAAAAAAATGTTCTTTTGGGGAATGTTAGTTCCTGTTTTCTTTGTTTATTGTAATCCATTTTATTCATGTACTGCTGCAGTCTTACTTATAGTTCCAGTTCTTGTTGTCATTTCCAATCTATGGGGAAGAGATGGAGCCTTAGAGAAGATTTTTTCTAAACCAGGGAACTGGATAGTTTATATCCTCGCATTTGTTGCGGCTTTTGCTTCTTCTTGGATTACAGGATTATTGTTTGGGGCTGCTTTAGTTTGTCAGTATTTATTTATTATAATGTTTATAATTGCAAAAAAATATGAAGTTTCCAGACAGACTTATACTTTTATTAATATTAAACCTTTGAAGATGTTTTCAGCTTATGCTGGTAAAGCAAAAATAATTTTTCCTGTTCTTTTGATTTCCATTGCAGGTGTATTAGGAACCTACAGAGTTTATTCAACCAGTAATATTAAAAGTCATTTTTCTAAGATTTTATTGCCTGGTTCCAGTGAGACTCATAATGAAGAATTTCCAGTTTTAGATGAATACTATAAATGGAGCTGGAATATTATTTCATTCCCAATGCGTTCATTAAATTTGAATTACGATGAAAATCCCTACGAAATTGTTTATCCAAGATATGTTAAGGAAAAAGATGGTATTAAACAGGTTAATGAAGTGTTTAAATACGATGATGCTTTCTGTAAAACAATTTACAATGGAATTGATGACCTAGGATTTAATAATATTGAACATGTTATTAAAAGCCAGGGAAATGATTTTATGTGCGGATTTACTACAGCAAAAAACTATCATGTAAGTATTTTCAGTATTTTGATGATAGGTATTTGTTTTTTGATGTTATTCATAGAATTTATTATGGCAGTTATAAAAAAGGGTGGTAAGAAATGACTAGTTTACAGCTTTCTTCTTCAGTATTAAAAAGTTATAAATTTACTGAAAATGCATTTTTGCCTAATACAGTTACAATTCCTCTTTCTCAGGAAAAAAATTGTGTTTGCAGATGTCTTGTAAAACCGGGAGATTATGTATCTGAAGGTGATATTATTGCTAGACCTGCAGCTATTGAAGGCTACAAAGCCGTAATTCATTCCCCAATTCCTGGAAAAGTTGTTGATATTATTTCTACAACCTGTCCAAATGGCAATCTTGAAAATGCAGTTAGAATTAAGCTTAGTGGTGCTTTTTCTTATTTAGGAAAAATTAATCCTAAAAATGACTGGCTTTTGTTTAATCAGAATGTTCTTGTAAGTAAAATTTCTGAATATGGAATTATCAATACTTTCTTAACCTATGAACCTTTGTCTTTAGGCGATCAGGTAAAATCTCAGCTTAAAAGAAACAAAAAATATCTTGTAGTAAGACTTTTTGATGAAGATCCTCGCAGAATTTCTGATTCTTTGTATACTAAGTTCTTCTTTGATGAAGTATTAACAGGTACAAAAATTACTTCAACTGCAATGGAAGCTGATCATGTTGTTTTTGCTGTAGACAGCAGTATTTCTAAAGATCGTATTGCAAAACTTGCAGAAATCGATAACAGTACAGTTCTTTATGTTAATTCCAGCAAATATCCAAATGGCTTTAAGCGGGAATTAAAACAGGCTTTCAATAAGACTTTTAAGAAAACTTCTGAAGTTGTAATTACTGATGAAGATTTATTTGTTGATTCCTGTACAATGTATGAAGTTTATAAAGGAATCGTTGATGGTGAACCTTCAATCAGTAAATATATTCATGTGTTTGGAAGATGCTTGAATGCTTCCGGTTTTTTGAATATTAAACTTGGTTTTAGAATTAAGGATATTGTTGCTCAGTTAGGTGGTTTTGATCATGCTCCTTCTTTGGTTGTAATTAACGGTTCGGTGTGTGGATATACTGTAAGCAGTCTTGATATTCCAATAACTAAATATGTTAAATCAATTGAATTTGTATCTGATTTTTATAAGACCGATTATCATATTTATGCTTGTTCCAGCTGTGGTAGTTGTCGTTCAGCTTGTCCTGTAAAGATTTCTCCAGACAAGATTTATGATTTTATGACAAATGGAACAGAAGTTTCTGAAAATTACAAGAAATCTGCAACTCTTTGTACAGAATGTGGATTATGTAATACTGTTTGTCCTGCAAGACTTCCTTTGTGTCAGACAATTACAGTATTAAAAGAAAAAAATGAAGAAAAGGAATAGGGTGGAAAAATGAAAAATAGTGCAGATTATAAAATTAAGAAAACTCCATTACTTTTAAAGCCATATTTTTATTCAAAGCCATCAATCTCGGCTACATCTATTAAATTGCTTTGTCTTTTATTTTTGCAGTATGTTCTTCTTTTTCTGACAAAAAGTTTTGCTGCTGTATTTGTAGTTTCGACATGTGTAATTGCTTCGGCTCTGGCTGGATTAATTGTATATTTGTATAGAAAATCTCAGCCATTCCTTTTGATTTCTATTATTGTTCAGGGATTTTTGATTGGATTGTTACTTCCTCAAACTTTTCCTCTTCATACTGCTTTTTTAATTACATTTATTGTAATCATTCTGGAACAGTACATTTTTGTAAACTGTGTAAACTGCTGGATTAATATTGTTTGTCTTGTTGTAGTTTCTGCATTTTTCATTGGAAGACAGTATTTTCCAGAATTCATGATTACAAGAGATTTATTAAATGTAAAAAATCCTTCGTTGTATTTAGTTCAGTCTGGAGCTTTTACAGCAGGTTCCTTTGATACTGCAGTAACTGACTTTTTGAACAATTCAGTATTCGGATGGTTCAATGTTACAGTTCCAAATGGTTTGATTTCTTTGCTGGTTGATAATGGTTGTGTTATTCCTGCATTTAGATTTAATCTTTTGACAATTCTTTCTTCTGTTTTGATTTTTTCTGACGGAAGTTTTTCAAAAACAATTCCATTCTGTTTTGTTCTTACTTATGGCATTTTAGTAAGATTGTTCTGCCCAATGATAAATGGTGGAGCATTTAATGACGGTGATATTATTCTTGCAATTTATACCAGTGGAACAATGTTCACTGCTGTTTTCCTTTTGCAATGGTTTGGTACAAATCCAATTACTTATCCTGGTAAGTATATTTATGGAATTATTTCGGGAATTGTTGCTTTCTTTGTTGTAGGTTGTGGAACTTCTCCAATTGGAATGTGTTATACAATTCTTATCTGTAATATTATTAATTTATTTATTCGCGAAGGTGAAGAAAATCTCAATGAAAAACGATTGAATAAAATGCTCGCTTCTGTTGAAACAGCAAGCTAATAAAGAAGTTAAAGGGAAATAAATATGAATTCTAAAATAAATAGTAAAACCTTTTTACGAAATTATGGAATATTTCTGTTAGTACTTATTGTTATTATGGCAGCTTTGATTTTTTCATCTAAAGCTTCGGCCCCAGCCTTAAAAAACGGATTGAAGACTTCGGTTGTTTCTGTTCTGAATGAAGTAGAACCTGATACCTGGTCTGTAGGTGAATATTTTGATATTACAAATTCAATGTCTACTAATTCTGCTTTTTATAAATTGAAGAATAAAAATAATGATGAAAGTTATTTAGCTTGTATTATTAGAGTTTCAACTTTCTATGGTCCTTTGCCTGCAGTTTTTGTTGTTGATTCTAATAAAAATGTGGATTTTAAAGCTTTTTCTTCTTTGCATGGAAGAATTGGTGAAATGGTAAACGGAAAATATTCAGATAAGAGAATTACTTACTGGATAAACTTTATTCCTGAATTACTTAAAAATGTTGAGTTTTAATGGAGTTGTAATATGAAACGAAGATCTTTTTATGTATTTTTAGCAGCATCTTTGGCAATGCTTATTCCAGCTCCAGGACGATTTGTATTTGGTTTTATTCTTTCAGTTGAACTTATTTTAATTATGCTTTGTGGAACAATTGCAAATGTTGCTTTTATAAAATTAAAACTTGACGAAATGGCTTCTTTTGCATCTATGTTTGTTGTTATTGGAGTAACTATTCTATATAAACAGCTTTTGAATTTCCTTGTTCCAGAAGCTGCTCTTGCACTTGGCTTTGTAATTTACTTGCTTCCTGTTTCAATTTTCTTTGTTGGTTATCTGTATTCAAATAATGAAGGAACTTTAGCACAAAGATTGAGAGTAAATATGGTTCATACTTTAACTTTTGCTCTATATGCTTTATTGTTCTTTTTGTTTAGAGATATTTTAGGTTTTGGAACTATTACTTTCTTTAATGCAAATCATCAGATTGTTGAAAAAATTATTATTCCTGCAGATAAGCTGGGAATTCTGACTATTCTTGCATCAATTCCAGGAGCTTTGCTTATGTCTTCATTTGTTTTGTTCCATCACATTATTTTCAGAAATAAAATCAATATTGTTAGAAATTCAGAGGCAGCAGAATGATTTATTTATCAACTTTTCTCTATTATGTTTGTTTCGCTTCAACCGCTTTAGTTTATGGAATTGGTCTTAATCGTGTAGCTGATATTGATTACTATAGCGATAAAAAATTAATTTATTTTGTAAAAATTGTTATATCAATTTTCATTTCTTCTGTAATCAGCGAATTTTTTGTTTCGAAATTGCTTGTTCCATTGGAACTTGTAGAAATTTATCCAATTATCTGTATTCTTGTTTTTGGAATTATTAATACATTACTGGAAGGTATTTTTAGAGTTTCAACAGGTTTTTCTTATACTGAATTCATTCTTTCTTTTATAGTAGTGATTCTTTCTGTTTCTGAAAGTCATTCAATTATTAATACTATTGTAATTTCAGGCAGCTGTCTTATTTCTTTAGGACTTGTAATTCCTGTTGTAATGGCATTTAGAAAAAGAATTATTGATAACGATAAAAATCAGGAAAAATATTTAAGCAGATTCTTCTTCCTGATCGCAATTTTAATTTTAATTCTTTCTGTTTTTGATATTACCTGGTTGAATCCGGAGGTTATTCAATGATTTTAAATATTGTACTTTTAGTGATTTTTTTATTTTTTGCTTCTTTGATTGCAGCATTTTTATATTATATGCTCATTCCTGCAGCAAAGAATGATAAACTTACAGATAAAGATTCATTTATTTCTAAATCTGAAATTCAGTATATTCAGCCTGATGTGGAAGAGGTTGAAATTTCTGATAAAAAAGCTATTGTTCTCTGTTCCTGCCACAAAAACTTTAAGGTAGATAGAACTATTTTTAATGAACAGCATACATGTTTTATGATTAACTCTGATAACGGAACAGGAACTGACTGTAAATTTTCTTGTATCGGTTTAGGAGATTGTGTAAAGGTTTGTCCTCAGGAAGCAATTTCTATTGTTAATCAGACTGCAGTTATTTCTAAATTATGTATTGGTTGTGGTAAATGTATTGATGTTTGTCCTCTTCATATTATTAGACTTGTACCTAAAACAAAAGAGACAATTCTTTTATGTGGAAATGCTGATTGTGAACCAACAAGCTGTTCAGACCTTTTGAAAGAAGAAAACATTAGTTGGTATTCAAAGAAAGGGTTTAAAATCTGGTCGTATTGGTATAAAATTATTAAAGGCGTTATAAAAAGCTAGTCTTAATTCTTATTAAAAACTTAATATAAAGGAGAATCGGCTACATTTAAAGATGAAGCCGTATATTATGAGTTCCATATACGTTTGCTTCAACTTAAAATCAGATTCCAATAGCTTTGAGTCTAATGAATCTTTGGAAGAGATTTATAAGGATGTACTGTCTCCTTTAGCAAAACTTCTTTATGCTAATCCTGAAATTAATTTTACACTTTCTTTTTCAGGACCTCAGATTAAATATTTTAAAAGATGTAAAAACGAATATATTTCCATTATTCATGAATTAATGGATCGAAAACAGGTAGAAGTTTTAGGGGGTGGTTATTATGATCCAATCCTGCCGCTTTTACCTAATCTTGATAGAGTTTCTCAAATTGAATTATTAAATGGTGAAATCCGCCAGAATTTTGGTAAGCATCCAAGAGGAATGACTCTTTTTGGTGACTGCTGGGATTCCAGTATTGTTAATTCCTGTCAGAGCTGTTGTATTGAATATGTTTTAATGGACAGTTCATTCATTAATCCATCCAAATTAAAATTTCTGCCTCTTTACATGACAGAATTGAATAAGTCTATCGAAATATATCCAACTTATCAGGAATTTAAGCCTGGTGATTTAACTAATCCCGAAACATTTGTTTCTCAAATTATTAATAAAGTCGATAAACTCGAAAAGAAACACGATTTTTATCAGTTTACTCCAGATAGAATTGTAAATATTAAATTAAATTTTGAAGACTTTAAGATTCTGAAAAAAAAGAACTTTTTTGAAAAATTAAATACTTATTTGAATGATAACGATAGAGTAAAGCTTTCAACAATTGCAAATTATCGTAAAAATGCAAAAATCATAAAATGCCCTGCCTATGTTTCTGGCGGTATTAGTGGAGAGTTGTGCAAATATATTGATGCTTCTGCAAAGACAAATTATTTTACGGTTTATGATTTTATGGAAAAGTATCCACAGAGCCGTTCTTTATATAACCGTATAATGTTTGTAAATCTTTTGATAAATCAATATAAAGGTGACAAGATTCGAAAACGAACTGCACGGGAAAAAATGTGGATGGCTCAAAATGGTACAGGTTTGCTTTGTACTGCAAGAGGTGCATTCCAATCTTCAAAATACAGACAGGAAGCTTATAAAACATTACTTGAAGCTGAAAAAATTCTCCGTGATGATAATTTATTCGAAGAATCTGTTACTCGTTTTGATTATGACAGCGATGGAAATGATGAATATATCTGTCGCATGCAGAATTATGTTTCTTATATTTCTTTAATCAGTGGAGCAATTCAGGAACTTGAAGTATTAAAAAATACAGGTAATTATGCAGATAATCTTTCTCGACAGGAAGAATTTGAAGGTTTCAGTGACCGTTATAAGAGAGGTCTTTTTGTAGATCATATTATTTCGAAAAAAGCTTTTGATTCTTATCTGGAGGGATTACCGGTTGAAGATGGAGTTTTTTCTCAGATTCAATATAAGGAATTAAAATTCACTAGTAAACGACATGAACTTTTACTTTGTGCAGAAGCTACTTTTAAACCAACAAAGCAGAAAATATTCTTAAGAAAAAAATATATTATTAATTCAGATGGTATGAATATTCAGTATATTTTGCGTAATGATTCTGATAAAACTCTTGAATGTACTTTTGCAATCGAATCAAATCTTGCTCATACTAATTTTGATGCTGAAAATATTACTTATTATAATGTTGAAGTTATTGATAATGAAGAAAAAATTGATCTGGATTGTTCTAAATCTACACTAAAAATGAATAAGAAAAATAAACTTTCATCTGTTGATGCTGTTCGTATCACTGATGTTGAAAGTGGTGTTTGTTTTGGTTTTGAACCAAATGAAAACTGTTCTTATTATTATGCACCAATGCTTTTTAAGCGTCCTGATTTCTTTTCAAATAAAATCACTCCAGCAAATATGACTTTTGTTTCTACAATGTACTGGAACATTAAACTGGAGAAGGGTAAAGAAACAGAAAAAACTATTAACTTTACCATTACTCCAGTTAAGAAATTGAAAAAAGGAAAACAGTTTTAGTTTTCGTTTCCAAGCTTTCTGATAATTTCAATTAATTCATCCAGTTTTTCATGAGTAATCAATGGATTAAGAAGTGTAAATTTTAAACAAACTTTTTCATCACTGATAGTCTGTCCAATTACAATTCCATATTTATGAATTAATGCACGGCGAACTTTTTTATTAATATCATCACAATCAAAATTTGGACGAACATATCTGAAAACAACCGAACTGATTTCAGGTTTTGTAACTACAAAGAAGTCTTTATCATTAGAAAGTTTTTCATATAAATACTGCGCATTATCCATACTGGTATTAATTAATTTAGACCAGCCGTCTTTACCCCGTACCTGAAAACTCATCCATACTTTTAATGCATCAAAGCGTCTTGTTGTCTGTAAAGATTTATCAACAAGATTTGTGTATCCATCTTCTTCATCTTCTTCACGATTCAAATAATCTGCGTGAATTGTAAGTGCATTAAAATCTTCTTTATTTTTAATTAATACAGCACTACAACTGATTGGTAAAAGGAACATTTTATGGAAGTCTACAGTAATTGAATTGCAAAGTTTTAAATCTTCAACTTTATATGAATATTTGTCAGATAAAATTACACCGCTACCGTAAGCTGCATCTGCATGAACCCACATATTGTTTTCTTTTGCAAGTTTAGAAATATCTTTAATTGAGTCAATGCTTCCGAAGTCTGTTGTACCGATGGTTGCAACAATAAGAAATGGAATGTTACCATTAGCTTTATCTTCTTCAATCATTTCCTTTAATTTGTTTATATCCATCTGTTTTACAGAATTTACAGGAACCTTTCTTACAGATTCATAACCTAAACCAAGGATATGAGCAGATTTTTCCATGGAAAAATGAGATATTTCACTGGTATACATTCTCAACTTTCTGAAGTTTTCTGGCAGTCCGTATTTTTTTACATCATAATTCAATACATTGTTACAGAACCAGTCTCTTGCAAGAATAATTGCAGTTTGATTTGACTGGCTGCCACCACTTGTAAAAACACCATCTGCTTTTTCATCATAGCCATAAAGGCGGCATAAGTGATTGATAACTTCAACTTCGATTTCTGTTGCAACAGGAGACTGATCCCAGCTGTCCATTGACTGATTGTAAGTTGCAATAATCTGTTCTGAAGCAATTGTTTCTAATAAGGCTGGACTATGCAAATGAGCCATATAATCTGAAGAAGGTGTCCGTAATAAATTTGGCAGAATTTTTTCTTTAGTTAAGGCAAATACTTTGTCCCAACCTAAACCTTTTTCAGGAAGGATTGAACTCTGGTGAACAATTTTCTTTAATTCATCTGGAGTAGGTCCTGAATAGGCTTTTTCATCTGAAAAAGTTTCAATAATTGCACCTGTTGTCTGTTCAATAAGTTTTTTGTATTCAGTTTTATCTGCTTCATTTGAAGTAAGAAAAATATTTTCCATGAATTAATCCTTAAAATTAAATTTATAAAAAAAATCCACAGACAGATTTAAAATATATTCTGTACTGTGGATTATATGTAAGTGTTATTTATATAATTTATCTGCTTCTAAAACACATTTTTCGAAAATCTTCCATGCTTTTTCAAGATCTTCGTCAGTAATGTTCAATGCACAGAGACAACGCATTACAGAACCGTTTCTTCCGCCTTTTTCAACAATGAGACCATTTTCAAAACAAAGCTTCTGAACTTTTCCTGCAATTTCGCCGCTTGTAGGTAATGAACCGATACAGTCTTTTTCTCCTTTAGGATCAACAAATTCAGTACCAATCATTAAACCAACACCACGAACATCACCAATGATAGAAACTTTTTCTTTAAGTTCAAGTAATTTTGAACGGATTAAGTTTCCTTTTCTAGTTACATCAGCAAGAAATTCTGGTTTAGATACACGATTTAATACAATTATACCTGCTTTCATTGCAAGCTGATTTCCTCGGAAAGTTCCAGCATGAGCACCTGCAGTCCATTTGTCTAAATCTTTATTATATACAACTACAGCCATTGGCTGAGAACCACCAATAGCTTTTGAAATGAGCAATACATCAGGAATAATTCCTGCATATTCAAAGGCAAATAATTTACCACTGCGTCCCATTCCACACTGAATTTCATCAACAATAAGAGGAATTCCTAATTCTTTTGTTACTCTTCGTACTGTCTGAAGGAATTCAACTGGAGCTGGAATAACACCACCTTCACCCTGAATTGGTTCAAGAATAACACAAGCTGGTTTTGGAATACCGCTTTCTGGATCTTTTAATGTTCTTTCAAAGAAATTGCAGGCTGCTTTTACACCAGCATCTCCGCCTAAACCGAAAGGACATCTGTAAGAATAAGGATAAGGGAAACTGTGAACATAAGGCATTAAACCTGTTAACTGACTTTTAGCATTGAGATTACCCATACAAGCCAAAGGTCCCTGTCCCATTCCATGATAACCACCGCCAAAAGAAACTACAGTTGATCTTCCAGTTGCAACTTTGCAAAGTTTAATTGCAGCATCTGTAGCATCAGTACCACTTGGAGAACAAAACTGAATTTTAGCATTTTCCCCAAGTTCTGGAGGTAATAAAGATAAAAGTGTGTGAACAAATGTATCTTTTACAGGAGTAGTTAAATCAAGTGTGTGCAATGGAGCATTGCTGGTAATCATTTCTACCATTGCCTGATTTACTTCATCATCATTGTGGCCTAGTGCTAAAGTTCCGGCGCCACATAAAAAATCCAGATATTTGTTTCCTTCTACGTCCTTAACTCATGAGCGGTTGGCTTTAGCAAGTGCGAATGGAAATTTTCGCGGATAGCTACGGGCATTAGATTCTGTGGAATCCTGTCTGGTAATGTAATACTGATTCGTGTCTTTTTTTGACATGGACGTTCTCCCATTACAGCAGCGGTTTCGCTGTTTAAATATAAAATATTACTTTATATAAAGTATCTAATTTTATCTAATAATTTCAAAAGGGTAAATAACATTTAGAAAAGATTTTCTATTTTATAATGTCAAAGATTGATTTTTACGATAATATAAATATCGAGGATTATATGAAAAGAAATGTTTTGTTAAAGAGAGGTGGTTTCTGCCTTAGCATATACTTGATTGCAGCACTTGTTCTTTTAATTTCATCAGGTTCATTTTTATTCTGGAAAGCCTGGTTGTTTTTAGGATTAGCATTCTTTCCTGTGTTTTTCTTTTTAGTATATTTATCTTTTCAGAAAACTAGAATTCTCGAAATTAATATTGATTTTAAATCTATCTTTAAAGCCAATATTGGAAAAATAATCTTTATTTCCATTGTTGTAATTCTTGCTTTAATTGCAGCTGGAATTAATTTTAGATTAAAACTCTCTCAGTTACCAACCTGGATTATCATTCAGTTTTCTGTGATTTTTCTTTTTGCTTTAATTTTATTCATAAGTTCCTGCAAAGAATATAAAATTCTTTCCAGACATTTGTTTGAACACAGACGAAAAAAACTTATTGATCAGGGGACTTTTTCGATTATCAGACATCCAATGTATTCTTCTTTAATATTGATGAGTCTTTCGGCTCCTTTGATTTTAGGATCTTTACTGGCATTTTTAATCTGTTTGATTTTTCCAGTTTATCTTATTGTAAAAATGTTCAAAGAAGAAAAAACTCTTCCAGAAGAAATACGAGATTATAATGAATATAAGGAAAGAGTTAAATATAAAATGATTCCTTATATCTGGTAATTTAATTAAAGCTGTATTTAAGATAGAGGCTGGCATAATTAATTAAATGATTATAATTTTGAGCCTCTGGAAAAATACTTGTTTTATTAATCAAAGTATCATTTATTCCAATTGAAAGATTCTTATAGATAGAATGTGAATAATCAGCTTGAAGGGATGCAATAATAGTTGTTGCATCTTTCTTTTTGTCTCCATTGCATTCAATATATGGGAATAAGACATCTGCTTTTAAATTAGTTTTAAAACATCCAAACTTATCATTTTCAATTTTAGCAAATAAAAATAATTCACCGCCTAAATTATAGGTATAATCAGAAACTCCTGAAATGAAAGTTTCTTTAGGATCATTCTTAAACAAATAATAAGTATCTGTTACTCCAAAATAAATAAAATTAAGCTGTCCATCCCAATAGAAATTCCAGTGATTATTTAATGGAAAATATTGTTTTAAGCTAACTCCAAGTGTATTGATTGAATGGAAAAAATCGCTGGAGTAGGTGAAATCATAATTGAATGTAGCCCCAACGGTGGAAGCAGCTTTTTCGGTAAGGTAGATTCTGGAACCGTACAAAATAGAATCGAGATTTAAATTAAAGTATTTATTTTCATTATCAAAATTAAACTGACCGGCAACTGTGAACTGATCCATAAAAGCCTTTGAAGAATGTCCGTATGGATTTTCATAAACAATTTCAAAACCAGAAGTTAAAAGTGGAATTCTCAAAGAAGAAAGGCCTTCATAAGAACTGTTAGGAAAACTCAGGTTGTAATTTGAAATTCCAGAACCAAGATATATTTCTGAGGAATAGATTTCACCTTCAGAAAATAATGGTTGATTTCTAAAGAAGGCGTTAATTGCTCCAACAGGATTCATAAAAAGTCCAAGAGCTGGACAAACCTGATATAATTCACAACTTAAACGATAGATTATTTCCCCAGTTATGGCTCCAGTAAATGTGGTGGTAATTATATCATTTATAGAATGTTCTCCTAACTGAAAAATTGTTTCCCACATAGCAGAGCCTGCAACTGAATACAACACCGAAGGAAGAAACGAAATTGAATTAGAACGGGCTGCATTAAAATAAAAAGAACCAATTAAAGGATGTGCAATCTGATTTCGTAAAAATGGAGAATTATCCCATATCCAGGGATTTCCTAGATTGTATTTTAATACTGAAGGTTTTAAAAAAGTCCAGGGATTATCGTTTAATGCATAATCAGCAGTAATAGCTGAAAGATCTATAAAAAAAACTTCTCCTGCTGAAATAAGATAATCTCTGACATCAGCTTTTTCATCTTTATCCTGGATAGCATAAATGTTGAAGCAAAAAAATGAAATCAATGTTAGTGAAAATAAGAGTTTTCTCATAATGACCTTTATATTTATGGATTTTTATAACCTTTTATGTGGTATTATATTTGTTTATATAGAATATTCCAAATTTAAAGGATTTACAATGAAAAGAAAACTTGGTTTATTAATTTATTCTTTATTTTGTTTTTCAGTTTTTTCTCAGGTTCAGATTAATTATACAGGGGGAAATAACTATATTTTAACCGAACGAACTGATTTGCGTCGTTATGACAATGGAAAATATACAGGACTTGTTTCCAGAGAGGTTAAGGCCTTTATTAAACCTGAAGCTTATGAAGAAGGCTATAAATATGAAGGATTTTTTGATGTAAATCAGGATACAAGAAGAGCTTTAAATTTTGTTTCTAAAGGAATTCACGATTATATTTCATCTGTTTTTACTGTTTCCAATGAGGGTGAATTTACAATGATAAAGGATTGTGGATATCCAAGTTTTAGAAATTTTCCAGTATATCCTGAAGCTCAGATTAATATAGGGGATGAATGGACTGGTACAATGATTCGTGCAGTTGATCCTTACGAAAAAGATATTCCAACTCGTATTAGTTCTACAGTTTTATATAAATATACTCGTGACACTGTTTATAACAATGAAGAAGTTTATGTAATTTCTGCAAACTGGGCAATGCGTTACAACTGTCTTTCAGAAGATGCGGATTTAAATGGGGACCAGGAACTTAAAATTGCAAATGGAAAACATACTGCAACAATTTATGTAAGTAAAAAAACAGGCAGGGCAATTCTCATTAAAGATTATGCTGATGAAAGTTTTTATTATAAAGATGGAAGTAATGTAAGTTTTAAAGGCAATATTGCAATGTTTACAGAATATCCACCAACTATTTCATATGAACAGACTACAATTGCATCATCTGATCCTATTCAGAATGATGAATATATCGAATATGAAGTTACTGCAAATGGTATTAGAATTTGTATTTATGAATTGAACTTTCTTCCAGATTCCAGTGAACTTCTTAGTAAAGATAAACCTAGAATTAAAATTATTGCTGAATATTTAAAGAGATTCGAAAACAATAAAATTTTAATTACAGGACATACAGCTAAAGCTGGAAATTCAATAAATGATTATGAATTATCATTACAAAGAGCATATTCAATAAGTGAAGAATTAAGCTCTTATGGTGTAAAGGCTGAAAATCTTATTTCACAGGGAAAAGGTTCTGATTCTCCTGTTGCTGATAATGATACAGAAGAAGGACGGGCAAAGAACCGTAGAGTAGAAATTATGATTTTAGGTGACATATCTCGATAATCTGAAAATCTTGAATTAATGTTTTATTTATGCTTTACTTTTAGTTATGACAGAAGAAGAAAAAAAACAATTATTTACAGATGTAAATGAACTTTTAGATATTTATAATGAATTTGCACCTATCCCAAAATCAGGTGCTTTTAATCCAGAAGTTTTAAAAGAAACTATTTTGCACATGATAAATTTTATTGTAAAAAATAAAGAAGAAGCTGCAAATTTAATTTCCTGGATTGATGAAACTGATTTCTGGATTGCTCCTGCTTCCACAAGATTTCATGGAAATTTTAAAAGTGGACTGGTTTTGCATACATTAAAAGTTATTCATCAGTCTTTGATTTTAGCAGAACCTTTACTGAATAATTATTTTGCATCTGAAGAGGCTGAAAAATATTCAATTACAGCTGAAGATATTTTCATTGCAGCTTTATGTCATGATTTTTGTAAGACAAACTTCTATGGAGTAGAATACAGAAATACAAAAGATATTACTGGTAACTGGGTAAAAACTCCATGTTACAAAACAAGAAACGAAAATAGAAATCTTGGCCACGGAAATGAATCGGTTTTGATGCTTCTGGAATCAATGCCTTCTTTCATTAAAAAAAGATATGTTCTAGAAGCTATCAGCCGTCATATGGGATTTGCTGATCTTTCTGATTCTGAGTCCTTCAATTATTCAAACTTCCTGCAAAATCCTCTTGTAGTACTTTTGCAGGTTGCGGATGAAACTGCTGCCCAGTGGTTTGGCTGTTAGTGTAAAATCTGTTTACCTTTAATTCATTAAACTTTTTAAAAATAGGGCAACTTCTGGTTCTTCACTGATTTCCCATAATCGGCTTGTACATACAACTATATTTTCGGTCTGATACAAAAGTCCTAGTTTCCAGTTTCTCTCAAAGTTATCAATCATCTGGACTACAGGTTGAATTTCTTTTCCTTCAAGATTTATACAAGTTCCATGGGTAATAATATTGTACCATTTTGGAGTTGTATAAGAATCTGTAGGAAAGCCTTTTAATAATTCGGAATTCTTATCAATTGTTAATCCTAATGTACCCGTTGGAACTGGTTTATTCATACTTTCGCTGATGGAACGGAACATTGGATAACACCAGAAATCAGTACAGTAGGTACCTTCAACTGTAGAAATTTTATCATTTGAAGTAAAACCTGGTAGATTACTGTCAACTTTTTCTGACAATAGAATAATTTTTCTATAGTTTTTGCTTTCGTTTTTTGCAGTAATGGAATTTTTTGTTATTAGAATATCTCCAGCTTCTACCTGTTCCAGTGTCTTTAATTCATTCAATATTCCAGAAGTTTCAGATTCAGGTTTTGGATAGGCATGAAGCATATAGGAATTTACAAAACTTTTATCTTCTTCCTGTTCATCCTGTAAAATTAAAAGAAAAGCATATTTTTTATAGGAATCAATATTTTCAAACTTATAAGTAAAGACTCCAAGTTCCTGATTTCCTGAATAGTTTTCTTTAATTTCAAAAGATTCTTCACAAAGAATTTCATCTGAATCTGTATCGATTATATAGGCAGTAATAAACTGATTTGTAAAATCTTTTTGAGAATAATTATGGAAAATTACAGAGGCTCTAAGACATTCATTTTCTTCATAAACATATTTATCAAAACTTGCAAGAAGAACTGTATCATTACAAAAAGACTTCCATTGAGCACTTTCAACAATTCCTTTTGATTCCATAAATGCATTTAGAATTCCAACAACTGCAGTTCCTTGCCCCGTAAAATCCTGTAAGTCGAGGAGTTGAAAACCAGAAAGTTCATTACTTCGTAAAGCTGCTTCAATTTCTGTTTTATAGCACTGAACCATTAAAGCTGATGAATCTCTGAAAAAGTCTGTTGCCTGAGACAACATATTTTTTTCCTTCAATCGGTTTTCAAATGCTTCAAAATTATATGGTTTTAATACACCTGTAAAACGATTGTTTTCTTCAAAATTTGGATAGGCGCAATACTGTCCAACTTCGTGAGAAATACAAGGTTTATTTGGAACAAAATGGCAGGCATTAGCTGAACTTTTAACTTTTTTTACACCAGTCCCAAATTGAATTTCAATTTCTTCTTCTTTTGCAGAAGAAGATGCTGTTTCTTCTTTTGTTTTGAAAAATACATCATAATTGTGGTCTGTATTTGGTTTATCGGTCTGAACAAATCCTAATGGAGCATCGCACATGGCATAGCTTCCGCGAATCAGGGCTTCTTTTGAAAATCTTACACCAACAAAGTAGTCTTCATTAGGAGTTGTTCGTGGCCAGAACTGAAAATTATTAGAACCAAGAGTGTAAAGAATATCAGGGTATACTTGTTTATACATGCTGATAATCTTATCAAGATAATTTTCAGAACCCCAAAGTTCATTTCCAAGACTCATCATAACAAAACTTGGATGATTACTGAAATTCTGTAAGATTTTATAACCTTCATTAATCAAATATTCGGTACTTTCTTTTTTGAATTCTGGTTCATCAGGTGCATTTACAGTTCCCCAGAAAGGTAGCTCTGGTGCCATGTAAATTCCAATCTGATCTGCTGCAATAAAAGCGGCTTCCGGTGGACAACAGGTATGGAATCTATAATGATTAAATCCATAATTCTTTGCAGTTTTCAATACTTTAAGCCAGCTTTCTACATCAGTTGGAGCAAAACCTGTTTCTGGGAAAATCATTCCATCATGTTTTCCAATGAGAAAAACTTTATTTCCATTGATTTCAAAATGTTTTTCTACAGCCTTGAATTCTCTGAAACCATAATTGTAAGAATAAGTGTTGTTTTCCAGATGTAAATTTATTTTATAAAGTTTAGGATTTTCATGGCTCC
The DNA here is from genome assembly GCA_045627625.1 of Treponema sp. GTDB lineage: Bacteria > Spirochaetota > Spirochaetia > Treponematales > Treponemataceae > Treponema_D. The sequence continues at coordinate 40,588 of JAZQOB010000111.1, read as the reverse complement.
ATAAAACTGTATTTTCTGGAAGTGAAAGTTTTAATAAATTTTTACCGTTTTCAAGCACAAAGTTTTTTGAAATAAGATTTTCGATTTCTACTTCTACATCAGTTTTTTCAATTCCTAAAAATTCAGTTTCAATATTTAAGATTTTTTCATTGTTGTAAAGTTCATATCCTAAAGTAGTGTTTTCCAGTCTGGAGTTTTCTAATTTTTCAAGAGTGATTTCACCTGTAATTCCAATCCAGTTTGTCTGTGTATCAGGAGAAGTCATGTGTCCTCCTGGAATTAAATAATCAACATTAGAAATTAAAACTGTAATCTTTAGAGAATCAGAAGAGGAGTATTCGAAATCGTAAAAATGCTTTGCTACTAAGGAATTATTGGTTCCGATTTGTTTTCCATTTATCCATATAGTAGAAACTCTAGTTCTTTCTAAAATCAGTCTATATTTTCCGTATGGCAATTCATTTATTGTTTTTTCAAACCAGGCCCAGCCTTCGTATTTATATGGATCTGTCAAATATCCTGTAGACCGTTGTGAAGTTTCTGGAGATTTTTTCTGTTGAGAAACAGTTCCAGGCAGTTCAATTGTCTGATTATAATCTGCAGTTTTAAAGAATCCGTTTTGAATTCCTGCTTTTTCTGAATCTAATAAAAGTTTCCATTCACCTGATAAATCGTATTTCATAATTCAATTATACACATAAAACTGGAAAAAATAAAACTTAAAAAATAATAAAAATATTTAGTATTTTTGAAGAAAACAGGCTTTTCTGTCTTGTAAAATCAAATTATTTTCTTTATATTTATATAAAGTGTTTATTATTACAGGAGTCTAAAATTGGCAAAAGGTAGACCTATAATCAACGAAGAACGTTGTAAAGGATGCGGATTGTGTATTCGTGTTTGTCCTAAAAAAATCTTAGAAATGTCAAAAATAACAAACAGTCAGAGTGTAAATTATCCTGTTTGTAATGATGAAGCTAGTTGTATTGCATGTTGTTTCTGTGCAACTATGTGTCCAGATTGTTGTATTGAAATAGAGGCTGAATAATGGCAAATAAAGTATTAATGAAAGGTAACGAAGCTATTGGTGAAGCTGCTATTCGTGCAGGCTGTCGTTATTATTTTGCATATCCAATTACACCACAGAATGAAATTCCTGCTTATATGGCAAAAAGATTGCCAGAAGTAGAAGGTACATTCCTTCAGGCAGAAAGTGAAATTGCTGCTATTAACATGGTATTAGGTGCAAGTGCTGCAGGGGCCAGATGTATGACTTCTTCATCTTCTCCAGGAATTTCATTGAAACAGGAAGGTATTTCTTATATTTCTGGTTCTGAACTTCCAGCTGTTGTTGTAAACATGATGCGTGGTGGTCCAGGTCTTGGTAACATCTCTGGTGCTCAGGGAGATTACTTCCAGGCAACTCGTGGTGGTGGTAATGGTGACTATCATACTGTTGTAATTGCTCCAGGAACAGTTCAGGAATTGGCAGACTGGACAGTAAAAGCTTTTGAAATTGCTGATAAATACAGAATCATGTGTATGATTCTTGGTGATGGATATCTTGGACAGATGTCTGAACCTTGTGTATTACCAGAATTTGTTGAAAATCTTCCTGCTAAACCTTGGGCTTTAACAGGTAAAACTAAAGATCGTGAACAGAACAAAGTATGGTCTTTGAAAATGTCTGGTATTGACGGTGAATTAAACGCTCATAACAAACATCTTTTTGAAAAATATGGAAAAATCCAGGAAGCTGAAACTGCTTCAGAAAACTTCATGTGTGATGATGCAGATGTTGTTCTTTGTGCTTATGGAACAAGTGCCCGTGTTTGTAAAAAAGCAATTAAATTGCTTAGAGATCAGGGTGTAAAAGTTGGTTTATTCAGACCAATTACTTTGTGGCCATTCCCTCAGAAAGAATTGGAAAAAGCTTGTGCTAATGCTAAAAAGATTCTTACTGTTGAAATGTCTATGGGACAGATGGTACAGGATATTAAGCTTTATTCTGGACATAAAGTAAGTGATGTTGAATTCTACGGTGAAGCAGGTGGAATTATTCCTTCTGTTGATAAAATTATTGAAAAAGTAAAAGCTTTGGCTGGAAACTAAGGAGTATATGATGACAAAAAAATACGAATTTCCTAAGTCAATGAAAAAAAATACCATGCATTATTGTGCTGGTTGTGGACATAGTATTGTACATAAACTCATTTGTCAGATTATTGATGAAATGAATATTCAGCAGGATGTTTTACTCGTTGCTCCTGTAGGTTGTGCAGTTTACGCATACAATTATATTGATGTTGATACTGCTGAAGCTGCTCATGGTAGAGCCCCAGCTGTTGCAACTGGTATGAAAAGAGTTCATCCTGATAAACTTGTTATTTCTTATTAGGGAGATGGTGACCTTCTTGCTATTGGTACTGCAGAAACTATTCATGCAGCAAACCGTGGTGAAAATATTACAGTAATTTTCATTAACAATGCAATTTATGGTATGACAGGTGGTCAGATGGCTCCAACTTCTTTGATTGGACAGGTAACAAAAACAACTCCATATGGTCGTAATGCTGATGAAGTTGGTTATCCAATTCGTGCCTGCGAACTTATTAATACTTTGGTTGAACCAAAATATATTGAACGCTGTGCAGTTTATGATGTAAAACACATTAATCAGACTAAAGCTGCTATTAAAAAAGCTTTAACATATCAGAAAGAAGGGAAAGGATATTCATTTATCCAAGTTCTTTCTATGTGTCCAACAAACTGGGGCGTAAATCCTGTTGTTGCTGCTGATTGGGTAAAAGATTCTATGGAACCATATTATCCACTTGGAGTACTCCGTGATGTTCCTGCTGGAAATATTCCAGAAGCTGCTGCTCCAAAAGCTGGTGTTGTAGGAGGTACAAAATAATGACTAATGAAATTATTTTTGCCGGTTTCGGTGGTCAGGGTGTAATTCTTGCTGGAAAGATTCTTGCTTTGGCAGGTATGAGCGAAGATAAATATGTATCTCATATTCCATCTTATGGTGCAGAAATGCGTGGTGGTACTGCAAACTGTTCTGTTATTGTAAGTGACGAAGAAGTTGCATCTCCAGTAATCGAAAGACCTGATGTTGTAATTGCCTTGAACAAGCCTTCTATGACTAAATTTGAAAATCAGCTTAAACCAAATGGTTTGATGATTTACAATTCATCTTTAATTGATGAAGCTCCTTCTAGAAAAGACATTAGAGTTGTTGCTTTACCTTGTGATGAAATCTGTCAGGCAACAAATAATCCTAGAGGAACTAACATGGTTGCATTAGGATGTTTGCTTAAGGTTGTTCCAGGCATGATCAGTGGTGTAAAACCATTTGAAATTGCTTTGGATCATGCTATTTCTGCAAGAAACAAGAAATTTAATCCAATTAATATTGCAACTATTGAAGCTGCTTTTAATTATGATTATAAAACTGAATAATTTATAATTCAGTGAATACAAAGAGGCTGTTCTGGATGACATTATGTCTTTGGGACAGCCTTTTTTTATTAAATAGGTTATAATAATAGTATGGACGATAAAGAATATTACTCTCTAATGAACAGATCAGTTTGTGCTTTTAATTTAAAAGAAATTATAAAAAAATCTCAGGAAAAAAAATCCAATGAAGTAAAGCTTAATTCTGGAATTTCTGAAGGAAGACAGGGGCGGGAAGATAAAGAAATGCTTCATGAAAAGAAAGGGGATTTTAATTTAGAGTAGTATTAAACTTTAATAATACTAAAAAATATTAATAAAATTAAAGAAATGTATTGATTATAAAGTTTTTTTAACATATATTAAACTTATAAGGAATTAATAACTTTATGGAGGTCCCTTATGAATGAAGAAATTAAAGCTGTTGCAGATCGTCTTAAAGGTTTGCGTGAAATTATGGATGTTTCTGTAGAAGAAGCTGCAAGAGTTTGTGGTCTTTCTATTGAACAGTATAAAGCTTACGAAACTGGTGATATTGATATTCCTGTTGGAGTTTTACAGTCAATGTCTCGTGAATACAAAATTGACTTGGGCACTTTGATTTCTGGACAGGAACCACATATGCATTCTTATTGTCTTACTAAAAAGGATAAAGGTTTGTCTGTAGACCGTCGTAGTGATTATAAATATCAGGCTTTGGCAGCAGGTTTCCAGAATCGTAAAGCTGATCCTTTTATCGTAAGCATTACGCCAGAAGAAACAAAAGAAATTCATTATAACTCTCATCCAGGTCATGAATTTGAACTGGTACTTGAAGGTTCAATGAAAATTGTTGTTGATGGTAAAGAAATGACATTGGAAGAAGGTGATTCAATCTATTTCGATGCAACAAAAAAACATGGAATGCAGGCATTGAATGGTAAAAATGCTAAATTCCTTGCAATTATTATCTAAATTAAAAATTAAGAATTACAAAAAGAACAATTAAGGAATATATATGTTAGAAGAATTTTTGGAAAGAACAGAATTTAAAGATTACGAAGATTTTTTTGCGAACTTTAAATATAAAATCCCAGAGAACTTTAACTTTGGTTATGATGTAGTAGATTATCTTGCAAAGAAAACTCCTGATGCTAAAGCAATCGTTTGGTGCAATGATAATGATGAAGAACTTACTTTGACTTTCAGTCAGCTTAAAGAACGCACTGACCGTGTTGCTGCTTTTATGATGAAACAGGGAATTAAACGTGGTGATTTCGTTATGCTTATTTTACAGCGTCGTTATGAATTCTGGCTTTCAATTATCGCTTTGCACAAAATTGGTGCATCAGTTATTCCAGCAACTCATATGCTTACAACAGAAGATATTGTTTACCGCTGTAATGCTGCTGGAATCAAACATGTTTTTGCAGTAAATGATCGTGATCTTTTTAAATATATTGAAGAATCAAGAAAAGAAGCTCCATCATTAAAAACATTGGTTGGTGTTGCTCCTTTTGGAATTGATGCTGGTCTTGATGACGATTTCCTTACTTCGCATCCAGATTGGATTGATTTTACTCGTGAAGTTGCTGCTGTAACTGAAGAAGATCTTGCAAAATTCTATGCTCTTAAGAGAGAAGATATTTCTAAAAATGATGATGTATTTCTTTCTTACTTTACATCTGGTACAACAAGTCATCCAAAATTAGTATCTCATAATTATCTTTATCCTCTTGGACACATTGTTACTGCAGCTTACTGGCAGCAGGTAAAAAAAGGAGGACTTCACCTTACAGTTGCTGATACAGGTTGGGGTAAAGCTGTTTGGGGTAAACTCTATGGTCAGTGGATTGCCGAATGTGCTGTATTCATTTATGACTATCATGCAAAATTTAAGCCAGTTGATTTGATGGATCAGATTCAGAAACATCATATTACATCTTTCTGTGCACCACCTACAATTTACCGCTTCTTAATTCAGGAAGATTTGTCAAAATACGACTTCAGTTCTTGTGAACACTGGTCTACTGCCGGTGAAGCTCTTTCTGAAGAAGTTTTCAACAAATGGAAGGAAATTACTGGAAAAGAAATCCACGAAGGTTTTGGTCAGACAGAAACAACCCTTTCTTTGTTCAACTACGGAAATGAAAAAATTAAACCAGGTAGCCTAGGAAAATCAGCTCCATATTATAATTGTACTTTGCTTGATGAAGAAGGAAATCCTGTTCAGGACGGTGAAATTGGTGAAATCGTTGTTGAACTTAAAGATGGAAAAACATTCCCTGGTTTGTTTATGACATACTTTGGTGATCCAGAAAAAACAAAGACTGTAATGCACGATGGTTATTACCACACAGGTGATAACGCTTGGCGTGATGAAGACGGTTACTTCTGGTTTACAGGTCGTAATGACGATGTTATCAAATGTTCTGGTTATCGTATTGGTACATTCGAAGTTGAATCAGTTCTTATGCAGCATCCTGCAGTTGTTGAATGTGCTGTAACTGGTGCTCCAGATCCAGTTCGAGGACAGGTTGTAAAAGCTACAATCGTTCTTGCTAAAGGTTATGAACCATCTGATGATTTAATCAAAGATATTCAGAACTTTGTAAAAAAGACTACAGCACCTTATAAATATCCTAGAATCGTTGATTTTGTTTCAGAGTTACCTAAAACAATTTCCGGTAAAATTAAACGAAATGTAATTCGTGATCAGGAAAACAAAAAATAATGATTATTAAATGGCTTGCCTGTAACAGGCAGGTCTTTTTTTTAATATATGAACAAAAAGTTTTATATAAAACTTTTGTTGAAACAAAATGTATATTTTGTTAATATTATTTAAATGCAATGATGACCTACATCATTTTCCCTGCTACACGATAGCAATGCAAAAGTATTTTTATTTGGAGTATGATATGAAAAAAATTGGTTCAATCATTCTTTCACTTTTGGTAGTAGTTATGGCTTTTACTGGCTGTTCAAAAAAAGCAACAGGTCCAGTAACTGTAGAAATCTGGCATTATTTTAATGGTAAACAGGCAGATGCTTTGACAGATGCAGCAAATCGTTTTAATGCTACACAGTCAAAATACATTGTTGAAGTAAAAAATCAGGATCGTCAGGGTTTTGAAGATGCTGTATACAATGCTGTTGCAAATGGAATTGGTCCAAGCATTATTTTCAATTACGGTACAACTGCTGTAGATTATGCTAATGAAGGTCTTGCAGTTGATATTAAAAAGTACATGCTTCAGGATGCTAAAAAAGGCGACAATACTATGCAGCAGATCATTGATTCTCTTCCAGGTGCTATGAAAACTGATGTACTTGGTTTTGAAGATGGTGGTATTTATTATTTGCCTGGTTGTACAACAGGACCTGTATATTTTTATAATAAAACAATTTTTGAAGAATTGGGCTTAAATCCTCCAAAAAATTGGGATGACTTAGTTACTGTTTCAAAAACAATTAAAGAAAAGAAAGGTATTCCTGGTTTCCATTCTGACGGTTTAGTTGATAACCTTCAGGAAATGATTATGCATAATGGGCTTGGATACATTGATGTAGCTAATAAAAAGGTTACTTTCTGTACAGACAAAATGGTTGAAATCTATCAGTGGTATGCAGATATGTGTAAAGCTGGATATTTTGAATTCAACACAATTGGTCGTTATTCTTCAGAAGATTTAGCTAATGGTGATATTGGTGCATTCTCTGGTTCTTGTGTAAATGATCAGTATATTCAGATGGTAGAAGGAAAGGGTGAACTTGGAATTGCTCCTTGGATTGCTGGAAACTTCTATACTGCATGGAATCGTGGTCCAATCTTCCTTACTAGAGATGATGATGTTGATAGAGGTGCTTACGAATTCGTTAAGTTCTTCTTGAATAAAGAAAATGCTGCTAAATGGGCTATTGCAAACTCTGCTTTGTGTCCATATGGTACATCTGCAGAAGATCCTGCTTATGTTGAATATTTGAACAATCTTCCTTCAACATCAGCTCTTCCTGCAGTTCAGGCAAACATGGATGTTTCTGGTTCTTTCCCAAATGTAACTGGTTCAGCAGCTGTTCGCCGTGCTTTGGAAGAAAACTTAAACTATGTAGTTGATGGAAAAATGACTGCAAAAGATGCCGTTTCTGCTTTGGAAAAAGCTTGTAATGATGCATTGAATGGTCGTTAATTTATAATTTCTGAATAATACACCGTCGGTTTAAAAACTGGCGGTGTTATAATTTAACCTATGAAAGTAAGACTTGAAAATATAACAAAAACCTTTGGTTCAACAGTTGCTGTAAAAGATTTTTCAGCTGAATTACCTGATGGACATTTAATCTGTTTGCTTGGTCCTTCTGGTTGTGGTAAATCTACAATTTTGAACATGCTTTGTGGTATTCTTGATGTAACTTCTGGAAAAATTTTCTTTGATGATAAAGATGTTACAAAACTTCCACCAGATCAGCGTAATATTGGTATGGTTTTTCAAAACTATGCTTTGTATCCTCATTTAACTGTATTAGAAAATATTGCTTTTCCTCTGGAAGTAAAAAAAGTTCCTAAAAAAGAAAGACTGGAAAAAGCCTCTGAAATAGCAAAACTTGTTCATGTTGATGGACTTTTAAAAAGATATCCTGGTGAATTGTCTGGTGGTCAGCAGCAGCGAGTTGCAATTGCCAGAGCATTAGTAAAAAATCCTAAGCTTCTTCTTATGGATGAACCTTTATCTAATCTTGATGCTAGACTTCGTCTTGAAATGCGGGAAGAAATCCGAAGAATTCAAAAAGAAACTGGAGTTACAACAGTATTTGTTACTCATGATCAGGAAGAAGCAATGTCAATTTCTGATAGTATTCTTCTGATGAAAAATGGAATTCTTGAACAGGAAGGTTTATGTCAGGATTTATACAATAGACCATGTAATATGTTCGTTTCTGACTTTCTTGGTAATCCACCTATTAATAAAATTAAAATTGAAAAAGAAAATGAATTAGAGTTTCTTTTAAAACTTTTCCCTGATAAAAAAGAACTGATAAAAACTTCTTTTGAAAAACAACCTTTAATTCTTTCTGTTCGTCCTGAAAGTTTTATTGAAAAAGGAGACTTTGAAGGTGAAATTTCTGGAATTATGGAAATGGGAAAAGAAGAAATAATTACTTTGAAGTTTATGAATCAAACAGTCAGAGCAATTATTAACTCTGATCAGGATTTTAATGTTGGTCAAAAAATTAATTTTGGAATTAAAAACAAAGGTGTATTTTTATTTAATTCTTCCAATGGAGAAAAACTTCTGTGAAAAATATAGAAAAAAAACGGGAGTTCATGAATAAAGTTGAACCCTGGCTTTATTTAGCTCCATTTTTAATTTTTATTGCTGTGTTTACTCTTTATCCTGTAATAAATGTTTTTGTTTTATCATTTAAAAATAATTACAGTTTTCTTCGCGGAACTTTTGATTCCTTTGGAATAGATAATTATAAATATGTTTTAACTGATGATAAGTTTATTTCAGCCATGTTAAATACTGTTTTATATGTAATCTTTGTTGTTCCAATTAGTACTGCTATTGCTATTGTTTTTGCCAATCTTTTGAATCAGAAATTAAAGGGTAGTGCTATTTTTCAAACTGCTTTTTTTATGCCAATGGTTACTTCAGTTACTGCAGTGGGACTTATATGGCGACTTATGTATAATCAGCAGTATGGTGTAATCAATTTTTTCCTTTCAAAAATTGGAATTGAAAAAATTGGCTGGACTACTGATTCTAAATGGTCTCTTCTGGCTCTGATTATTTTTGGAATCTGGAATATTTTGCCTTTCACTATTATTTTACTGCTTTCTGGTTTACAGAATATTAATGAATTATATTATACTGCTGCAAAAGTTGATGGAGCTAAACCTGTTAAAATTTTCTTTAGGATTACAGTTCCATTACTTTCACCAACAATTTTTTTGGTTTGTATAGTAAATACAATTTCCAGTTTTAAGGTTTTCAGTGAACTTTATCCTTTGTTCAACGGAAAGCCTGGACCATATTTTAATCTTTACACTGTTGTTTATTATATCAGATATGCAATGATTGAAAAAAGAAAATATGGTTACGCGGCTGCTGCAGCTGTAATTTTATTTTTATGTGTTCTTGTGTTTACAATTATTCAGCTTCAGTTTAAAAAACGCATGAGCAAAAAAGGATTGAAATAATGAGAAAGACTATTTCGAAAATTCTGATTTATACTTTTTTAATTGCAGGGGCATTCATAATGGTGTTTCCATTTATATGGATGTTTTTATGTTCCTTTAAGACCCATGCAGAAGTAATTCAAAATCCTCCAAAATTATTTCCATCTCATGTTAGTCTGGAAAATTATATAAAAGCATTTTCAATGGCTCCATTTGGAAAATATTTTTTTAATTCAATGATTGTCATGATTCTTTCCGTTTCCTGCACAACTTTTACTACAATACTTGGAGCTTTTGCTTTTTCCCGACTAAAATTTCCAGGAAAGGAAGTAATATTTTCCATTCTTCTAAGTTTAATGATGATTCCTTTTGAAATGCTTATCATTACAAACTATACAACAATCGTAAAATTAAAACTGATTAATACAATTCCTGCTTTAGTAATGCCTTTTGTTGCAAGTATATTTTATACTTATATTTTGCGAAATTTTTTTGACACCATTTCTGACAGTTTGTATTATTCAGCAAGAATAGATGGAGCTTCTAACTGGAAGTATTTGTGGAGAATTATGGTTCCTATGGCAAAACCATCTTTGTTTACAATAATTCTTTTAAATGCTTTGTCTTCTTGGAATAGTTTTATCTGGCCAATGTATGTAACTACAGATGGACATTCCAGAACACTCCCATACGGACTTCAGGTTTTTACAACAGAAGCAGGAAGCTTACAGGAATTACTGATGGCGGCTTCCACAATTATTGTTTTGCCTATGATTATACTTTTTATTTTTGCAAGAAAGTATATTGTCAGCGGTGTTTCTCGTGGTGGACTTAAAGGTTAGATAAATTAAGAATTTCATTCTTAATTCTTAATTCCTCAAGTGGTGACTAGATAGAAAAAATACATTATAATAAATTACTTAATTTTGATTAATTAGAGGCTATAAATGAATAGAAGACTTATTACTGCTGCTTTACCTTATGTAAACAATATCCCACACCTTGGAAATATTATTCAGTCACTTTCAGGTGATGTATTTGCAAGATATTGTAGAAGTAAAGGTTACGATACACTTTATATTTGTGGTACAGATGAATATGGTACTGCAACAGAAACAAAAGCATTGGAGGAAAAAACTGATCCTCGTTCTCTTTGTGACCATTATTACAAAGAACATACAAATATCTATAAATGGTTCAATATTAATTTTGATAAATTCGGTCGTACTTCTAATGAACAGTGTACAGAAATTACTCAGTCTCTTTTTAATGATCTTGATAAAGCCGGATTAATTAAAGAACATGTAAATAAACAGCTTTTCTGTCCTCATTGTAATATGTTCCTTGCTGACCGTTATGTAGATGGTACTTGTCCAAAGTGTGGTTCAGTAAAAGCTCGTGGAGATCAGTGTGATGATTGTGGTTCTTTGCTTGATCCAATTGAACTTAAAGATCCTAAATGTCACACTTGTGGTTCAACACCAGAAGTTCGCGAAACAAAACATCTTTATATTGACCTTCCTTCATTAAGTGGAAAATTAAATGACTGGGTTGAAAAAACTTCTGTAGAAGGCCGATGGTCAGACAATGCAATCAACATGACAAAAGCATGGATTCGTGACGGTCTTCAAGAAAGAGGTATTACCCGTGATCTTAAATGGGGTATTCCAGTTCCTAAAGCTGGTTATGAAGATAAAGTATTCTATGTTTGGTTTAATGCTCCAATCGGATATCTTTCAATTACAAAACAGCTTGCTGATGAATTAATCAAAGAAGGGAAACAGAGTTTTGACTGGAAATCATGGTGGATTCCATCAGAATCTGAAGAAGCAAAAGGCAAAGAAAAAGTTGATTTGTTCCAGTTTATTGGAAAAGACAACATTCCTTTCCACACTGTAATTTTCCCTTGTACTTTACTTGGTTCTCCTCATGAATGGACAAAACTTCATCACATGTCTTCAACTGAATATTTGAACTATGAAGACGGCAAATTCTCTAAATCTCGTGGTGTTGGTGTATTCGGTTCAGATGCAATTGAAACAGGAATTCCTGCAGATGCATGGCGTTTCTATATTTTCTATAACCGTCCAGAAAAACAGGATTATCAGTTCACTTGGAAAGATTTTATGGAAAAACTTAATGGTGAACTTATTGGTAACCTTGGAAATCTTGTAAACCGTACATTACTTTTCGTAAATAAATACTACGAAGGAAAAATTCCAGATGCTCCAGTTGATGAAGAACTCTGGGCACAGGTTAAAGAACTTGAAAAGAAAGCTACTGAATATCTTGAATGGGCAGATTTAAAAGATGCCTTCCGTACAATGTTTGAAATTTCGGATATCTGTAATAAAAAGTTCCAGGCAACAGAACCTTGGAAAGCTCGTACAGAAAATCCTGCAGTTGCAGACAGCTTAATCCATAATCTTTGTTATGTTATCAAAGATTTGATGATTATGATGAATCCTTACATGCCTCAGTATACTCAGAAAATCATGTCTTACTTTGGTAAATCAATTGCAGAAACTAAAGTTGGTATGGAAAGTAAACCTGGTTACACTTGGGCAAATCTTGGAGAAACAGAAGGACTTTCTACTGTAGGACCTACAGAAGTATTCTTTAAACCTCTTGATCAGAAAACAATGCTTGCATTCCGTGAAAAATTTGGTGGACAGCAGAAAAAATCTGATGATAAGAAAGCAGATAAAAAAGATAAGAAAGCTAAAAAGGCTGAACCAGTTGTATTACCAGTTGATCAGCAGGAAGCTTTCTTTAATTCAACAATTGAATTGACAGTTGCAAAAATTGTTGATGTAAAACCAAATCCAGAAGGTGAAAAACTTTATATCGAAACTTTGGATGACGGTTCTGGAACTCCTAGAACAATTCAGTCTGGTTTACGCCCTTATTTAAAAGAATCTGATTTACTTGGAAAACATGTAATTGTTGCTTCTAATCTTGCACCTCGTACTATGCGTGGGGTTGAAAGCCGCGGTATGTTACTTGCAGGTGATTATAAAGATTCTGAAGGTAAAGATTGTGTTGAAGTTCTGGATGTTGCATGGGCTGCTCCTGGTACAAAAGTTATTCTCGAAGATGCTGATTCTAAAACAGCAAAAAAAGCTGAAATTACTGGAGATGAATTCTTTGCAGTTTCAATTAATGCAGTAAATGGTTCAGTTCAGATTGCCGGAAAGAAACTTATGGCAGATGGAAAAGAAGTTAAAACTGTTCATGCAGTAAATACTGATATTCACTAATTGGAATAAAACATGTTTGAAATTAAAATTGAACAAATAACTGAAAGCAATCATAACAATGACGGAACTTTTTTGCAGACTCCTTTCTGGTGTCAGTTTAAAACCCGTCATGGTTGGACTTATAAAAGATTTAACATTGAATCTAAGTATGAACTTCCTGTGGAAGAATCAGAAAAGGGATGTGAAAAATCTGTTAAGCCAGCCTCTGTTGTATGTAAAACCTTTGAGCTTGCAGTTTTGAACAGAAGTTTTTGTAAAGGTTTATTTTCTATTGCATACATTCCATTAATGCCAGAATTACCTTTTGAATGTACTCCTGAAGAAGTTTTAGATAAAGCTTTTGCAGATAATGAAGATGATTCAACTATTTCTGTTATTAGTCAGGAAATTGTTACAGCAGAAACTCAAGCCATTGAATTTGCTCATTTAATTTCTGATCTGGCAAAAGCTTTGAAGCCTTTGCTTCCAAAAAATACAATTGCAATTCGTTTTGATCCAAATGTTTATTTCAACGAAATTGAAGACAGAGATGCCTTTAATTATGGATTAAAAACTATTGCTTTCGCAGATAAATTAAAACTTAAAAAAAATGCTGTTGATATTCAGCCTCCTGACAGCACTCTGGTTTCTCTTGAAGGAACTGAAGATGAAATTCTTGGAAGAATGCATCAGAAGTGGCGTTATAATATCAGATTAAGTGAACGAAAAGGTGTTGTAATTCATAAATATGATGGAAAAGATCCTTTGATTGATGAAAAAATCAATAAATTTTATGAACTTACAAAAGAAACAAATGCCAGAGATGGTAATTCAAGTCATGCAAAATCTTATTACCTGGATTTGATTAAGTCTTCTTCTAAAGAGATTGAAAATGATAAAGATGTTCCTCTTGTAAATCTTTATATTGCTGAACATGAAGGGGACGAAATTGCATCAATTATGACTTTGTTCAGCAAGACTGAAAGTATTTATCTTTATGGAGCAAGTTCAAATAATAAACGAAACTTAATGCCTAATCATTTATTGCAGTGGACTGCCATGAAGGATGCAAAGGCATATGGTTCAAGATACTATGATATGTATGGAATGCCTCCAGAAGGAAAAGATGAAAATCACCCAATGCATGGTCTTTATATGTTTAAAGCCAATTTCGGAGGACAACTTATTCATAGAATTGGAAGCTGGGATGTTCCGTTGAAATTCATTTATAATCTTTATAATTTTGCTGAAAAATTAAGAGCCTTCTGGTTTAAAAAAGTTGTCAAAAAACTTAAAGGCCGATAGTTTTACACATTTCCAAAGCCTGTTTATAAAATCCTTCATCAATCAGATGAGGGATTTTATCTTTTAATGCATAAAGCTGGGTTTTATTTTTATCAAGCTTGAATATTATTTCACAGTAACCACATTCTCTTCTTTGTTTTGCAGCATCGTTAATAACCTGACTTATTTTTAATATAAAATCAAAATTCTTAAGTTCTTCTATTTCTTTATCAGAAAGAATTGGAAGTTTTAAAGCCATTACTAATCCATTTTCTTGTGAAGCAATAATAGAATTAGTCATTCCTGAAAGTCGTGGATTAATTTCAACAATGTACCATTTTCCCTGATTAAAGATTAAATCTACCTGAGCAATACCATTTATATCTAATAATTGTGCAAGTCGTAACAACTCATTTTTAAGTTCAGGTAAATTAAAATCCTTGGAAGTAACAGGTCCAAGTTTAATACTTTGTTTAGGGCTGGTAATTCCATATTGGTTTACAGAAAACAAAAATGGATCAAATATTGTATAGTCTCCATCCTTTGTTCCATGAATTTCAGTACCAAATTGAAGTCCCGGAATAAATTCTTCAATCAGTTTGTCACCATTATTTTTTTTACTATTTAAAATTCCTATTGCCTGATTATAGGTTGTACAAACTTCCATTCCATAGGAGCTTAAACCTGAGGTATCTTTAATTATGAGCGGAAGAGGGAGTTTTTCAATTTGTTTAAAAATATATTTTTTATATGGATTATCTTTTAATTCCTGATGATTCCGTTCTGCCCAGAACAATTCATGATGACAGTAAACAGCTTTTGCAATATTGAAATTATGAAGTTTTAGAAAATCGTGAGTATCTTTTTTATTAAAACATATAGAGGAAGTTTCTGCCGAATTACAGATTACTTTGATTCCCATTTGAGACAATTCTTCTGCAATGAGACTGTCAGAGATTGGAAGCCAGTCAAATGGAGTAACCCAGAATGTTGCCGCAATAACAAGGTCCGGTTCAAGATTTTTTATAAACTTTGCAGTTGGAGTTATTAGAAAATATGTTATTTTGTCTGAAATATTAGACAGTGTCATATTTTGTATATCAATTAGAAACATTCCAGGGGCTTCTGTAACAAATATTAATTTCCAATCAGGATGTTTTTCTAATATTTTCTCCCAAAAATCTTTATTGGAAGGATAATTATAGTAATGAAATATATTTCCATCAAAAAAGTTGGTATTGGAACTATAAAAAACAAGTTTCATAATTAATAGTATATAATATTTATAGAAAATAAGATATTTGATATAATAAAACTAACGAGGAAATTATGTCTTTAGATGATTTATATTTTGCAATTCAGGTAAAGAAATGTATTGAATTTAATCATAATAATTTAACTTATCATATTGTTTATGATAAAGATTCAGAAGGAAAAGATATAATTAAGTTTGGTCCTCTTTATGATGAACAGGTTTTTTATTCTTATGGAGAACTTGTTAATAATGCAAAAGTAGAAAACTATCATCTTAAAAATTTTATTGAAAATCTATAAATAAGGAAAAATTGATGAAAAAAGGGTTGCTGAAATCTGCACATTATATTGTTATTTCAATTTTTCTTATTTTGATTTCATCTTTGTTTTTCCTTTCGAAAATTGATTTACGAGTTCACGATTTATTTCTTGCAACAAGACCATCTTTGTCTCATAATCCAGAAATTCTTTTAGTTGATATAGATAAAGCTTCTGTAAACTCCATTGGATCTTTTCCATTTTCCCGTCAGCTTTACGGAGAAATGTTTCTTTTGTTAAAAGAAGCTAAAACTAAAACTGTTTTGTGTAATCTGGATTTATCTTATGAAAGCCGTAATTCAAAGGATGATGAATTCCTTTCACAGGCTTTGTATATTTCAAACAATGTATATTTATCAGCAGACTTTCTGGCGGAATTAGAGGATGAAGAGGAGTCTTACCCTTATACTGGCTGTAAAAATCCAGTACCGTTTGTAAAGGTTTCTCTGGAAGCTCCTGTTAAAACTTTTTCAGGAATAATTCCTCCTTTAAAAAAATTCGAAAACAACAGTTTAGGAATTGGAAGTACAAATTATTATTATGACAGGGATGGGAAAATCCGTAGAATTCCTTTGGTTTCAAAATATGGTAATAAATATTTTTCCAATCTTGCTTTTGCAGGTATTTTAGATTATTTAGGAAATCCTGATTTTAAGGTTCAGAAAAATAAAATCATCATTTATGATGCTGGTCTGAACGGCAGAACTAAAAATATAAAAATTCCTCTGACAAAAGATGGTTCAGTTATATTAAAATATCCCAAAAAAAATCAGTCAGATTTTAATCGTTTGTCTGCAAAATATTTAATTGATATTATAGATCTTGAAAGAGAACTTATTGAGGAAGTTAATTTTCTTAAGACATTTGATTTTTTTGAAGGAGTTCCTGACAGCTCCAATCCTTTGATTCAGTTAAGTGAATATGAAAAACTGAAACAATCAATGTTTTATGAAAAAGATAATCAGGAATTTTATTTTGACCAGTATTTAAGTTCCAAAAAACAGTTTTACGACTCAGTTGAACGATACATTTCAGGAAATTATGTTGATATTATTTTTGAATTATCCAGTGTAAGCGAAGAAGATAAAAATAATATCAGTAATAAACTGGATAAATTTGCTCAAAAGTACAATCTTGTAATGGACAGTAAAAAACAACTGGAAGAAAAACTCCGAAACACCTTATGTAATATTGAAAGCTCTGCAGATAAAAATAGTATTGTCTATAATGATTTGATTCTTGAAAATATGATTTATTCTCAGGATTTTACAAATAATTGTCCCTGGTATTTCTGCTTTATCTTGACTTGTATAATTTGTTTAATTTTTGCTATTTTAGAAAGCTTTAATTCAAAAGGTTTTATTAATCTTATTTCAGAATTCTTCTCATTTCTGTTTCTTCTCTTATTTATTGAATATGTTTTCTTCCTGATAACCGGTATTTTTATTGGAATTATAGTGCCACTGGTTGCCTTGTTTTTTTGTTTTGCGGTATTTATTCTTCTTAAAATTATTGAACGAGTAAAAGCTGTTATTGAAAGTTCTTCTAATCATGATCAGAATGAACCAGTTACCGGTAATGAAACCGCATTTGTTACTTTCATGCATTGTGAATTAAAGGATTTTGATAGAATAAAAACAGATGTAAATGACAGTAATAAAATTCTGAATATTGTTAATACTTATGCTTGTGAAGTTTCAAAATTAATCTGGGCAAATAAAGGCTGTGTGGAAATCATTAATGAAGCTAGTGTTTTAGCTGTATTTGGAGCTCCCTATAAGTATGAAAATCATGGCCATTCAGCTTGTACAGCCGCATTAAAAATAAAAGAACTGGATTTAATTCTTTCTGAAAAATTTTCAAAAGAATGTGGTGCAGATGTTGTAATATTTACTGAAATTGGAATTAATACTAAAGAGATGCCTTTACATCAGGCTGATAAAGAAAGTAACTATCTTGAAGAATTGAATAAAACTTACAACACCAGAGGAATTATTATTAGTGAAGAAACTCGTAATCAGGTCGGTGGAAGTTTTATTTATAGAAGAATGAATAAGGTAAAAATTGTTGGTTTTCCAGGACCCATGAGAGTTTATGAACTTTTAGCCGATAACAGTTTGTCTAAACTTATTCCTTATACAAATAAATGGGAAGAAGCTATTACTTTATTTGAACAAAAACAATATAATGAGGCATTATCAGTTTTTAATGAACTTGGTAAAAAATCTAAAAATGACGGTGTTCTTGATTATTACATTCAAAGATGTACTGAATTTATTGAAAATCCTAAGGATGTAAACTGGGACGGAGTGTTATATATAACTTCAAAATAATGAAGTAAAGAGAAATAGATGGCTGCTAGAAATCAAATTAATATGACCGAAGGGCCAATTTTTTTAAAGTTATTACAGTTTTCAATTCCTATTATTTGTACTAGTGTTCTTCAGCTTTTGTTTAATGCCGCTGATATTGTGGTTGTAGGACGATTTGCAGGAAGTGATTCAATGGCTGCTGTTGGATCTACCGGTTCTTTAGTTAATCTTCTTGTAAATCTCTTTACAGGACTTGCAACTGGTACAAATGTTGTTGCCGCTCATTCTTATGGTGCTGGAAAAAGAGAAGATCTTCAGGATACAGTTCATACAGCAATGCTTTTAAGCCTTATTAGTGGGGTAATTTTAACAGTAGTAGGACTTTTAACTGCTAAACAACTGCTTATTCTTATGAATACTCCAGGAAATGTATTGATTCTTGCAACTGTTTATCTCCGAATATATTTTGGTGGTATTACAGCTTCTATGATTTATAACTTTGGTAGTGCTTTGCTGCGTGCTAAAGGGGACACCAGACGACCTTTATATATTCTTACAATTGCAGGAATTATAAACCTGGTTCTTAATATTATTTTTGTAATTCCTTTAAAGATGAATGTTGCCGGCGTAGGCTATGCAACTGTTATTTCTCAGATTTTTTCAGCTGTTATGGTTGTTATTATTCTCATGAAAGAAGATCCTGACTTTCGTCTGGATTTGAAAAAACTGAGAATGAACAATAAAATTCTTGGAAAGATTGTAAAAATCGGTATTCCAGCGGGTTTCCAGGGAATAATGTTCTCTTTTTCAAATGTAATCATTCAGTCTTCTGTTAATTCCTTTGGTGCAATTTTAATTGCTGGAAATTCCGCAGCCTGCAACCTTGAAGGATTTGTTTGGACTTCAATGAATGGTGTTTCTCAGGGAGCTTTGACTTTCTGTTCACAAAACTATGGAGCTCAAAAAAAGGATAGAATTAAAAAAGTAATTTTTGAATCCCAGTTCCTTGTTTTTGCAGTAGGTTTGATTTTAGGTTATTTGTTCCTTTTATTTGGACGACAACTTTTAGGTTTATATTCTACTGATGCTGTTATCATTGAAGAGGGGTATGCCCGTTGTTTTGTTATTTTTTCAACCTATTTTCTTTGTGGTTTAATGGATTCTCTTGCTAATTCTATCCGTGGAATTGGGCATTCTTTTTTACCTGTTATTATTACATTAATTGGAGCCTGTTTATTAAGAATTGTTTGGCTCATGACAATTTTTAAGATTCCTATGTTCCATGTTCCTTTTACTATTTTCGTTTCTTATCCAATTTCCTGGATTGTTACCTGGATTGTTGAAGTTATTTGTTGTATTCATTTAATGAAGAAATTGAAATTCTAAAAATTTGTTATCTCTTCTATAAAAAGCTTTTTTTTAGTATTATTTAAGTATGAATTTGGAAGCATTTGTTTTAGGTTGTGGTGGCATGATGCCTTTACCATATCGTCATTTAACATCAGTTTTACTCAGAAGAGATGGAGATTTATTCTTATTTGATGGTGGCGAAGGAACTCAGATTAGTTTAAAGAGATTAAACTTAAAATGGAAAAAAATTGATGCCATTTTTGTTTCTCATACTCATGCAGATCATGTTACTGGTTTACCAGGCATTTTAATGCTTTCTGCACAGGTTGATAGAACTGAACCTTTATATATTTACGGTCCACCAAAAATCAAAGAATATATCGAAACAAGTCGTAAAGTTCTTGATATGTATATAAATTATCCAATCATAGTTCAGGAAATTACTGCTCCATGTGTAGTTCATACAGGAGAAGACTTTGTTATTAGAGCATTTCCTCTTGAACATACAAAAACCTGTGTTGGATATACTTTGGAAGAAGCTCCTCGTCCAGGTGAGTTCAATCCATCAAAAGCTCGTGAATTAAAGGTTCCTTGTGGTCCATTATGGTCAAAACTTCAGAATGGAGAAGAAGTTACTGCTGAAGACGGAACAATTGTAAAACCTGATCAGGTATTAGGAGAACAAAGAAAGGGCAGAAAGTTCAGTTTTGTAACCGATACATTATTCAAGCCTTCTATTATTGATGAAGTTCGTAATTCAGATTTGTTGGTTTGTGAAGGTATGTTTGATTCTTCTCTGGAGGATCAGGCTAAAGAAAAAAAGCATATGACTGCAGCACAGGCCGCAACAATTGCAAAAGAGGCAGATGTAAAACGAATGTGCATGATTCATTATAGCCCTCGTTACACAGACAAAGAATTACATCTTTTACTGGAAGAAGCACAGAAAATCTGGCCAAAAAGTGAATTATCTAAAGATAGAATGGTAATAGATATCCCTTATGAAGACTAGATTCTATTGACTAAATTTTAAAAAAAGGAAATAACTATCATTCAATGAATGAAATACATTCAAATACTAAAACTAAAAGGGAGTTATATGAAAAAAAGTTTAATTTTAGTAAGTCTATTAGCCGTAGCTTCTTTATTTATTGCCTGTAATAAAGACAAAAAAGAAGTTAGCAATTCAGAAACAGAATTTGTTGAAGATGGATCTACTTTTGAAGAAGTAATTCCAGAAGCAACAGTTCCTTGTGTATTATTCTACGATTCTGCATATATCTGGACAGAAAACGATGAAGGCACATTAGATGCAAATATTCAGTTGTTTATTGGACAGGAACTTCTTGCATATCCTGCTGTTGAAGGCAGTCTTTCAGAAGTAGTTGAATCAAAAGAATTTTCTAGAAACGGAAAAAAAGAAAAAGAAGAATATACACATGTTTCTTTTGAAGATAAAGATTATTGGATTAATAGTCTTGTAATTCAGCCTAATTCCAAAGTTGGATTAGTTGTAGATCCAAAAGCCGTTGTTTACAATTCACCTGATATTGTAGATGTAGGCAGTCGTATTATTCCACAGTTCCAGCTTGTTGCTATAAAAACAGATTTTGAATCTCCAGCAGAAAGCGATGTGGAATTCTCTCAGATTACATATCGTTCAGAAGATCGCTCTGCAAGAGAAATCTATGTTAAATCTTCCGTAATTTCTAAAGCTCTTGATGATGTACTTGCTTTAAGAGTTCTTGCTAAAGCTTCTACAATTGATAATAAAATTGTATTGGACGAAATTATTGAAAATATGGAAAGACTCCAGACTTCTGGTTATGTTCAGGAAAAAATCAATGAAGATTTAATGGACAAACTCGAACAGCTTTATGGCAGTTTATCAATTATGGAGTAGTTTATGAAAAAGATTATTTTAGGTATTTTAAGTATTTTTATTTGCTGTTCTATTTTTGCTGAAACAGCAGTTATGATGCAGCCTTCTGGAAGTCTTTTTGAAGAAAAAGATGGATTGATGGTATGGAAAAAATCTGTAGATGAAGGAACTGAACTTGAAGTTCTTAGTCTTGAGAAAAAAGTTGCAAAGAGAGAAGTAAACGGAAAAGAAATTGATGCTGTTTTCTATAATGTCTCTTTTGACGAAAAAAAATACTGGGTTTTGACTGATAGAGTTTCGGTTGGTCAGAAGCCTGCAGTTATTCTTAAAGATTGTGCAATCTATACAAATCCTGATATTGCAAGTTTTAAAAATACAAACTTTAATGCTGGTGAATTTGTTGCATTGGGAAAAGAAGTTACTGCTAACAGTATTTTCCGTATGATTGAAGTATCTTACTTTGACGAAAAGAATTATGTAGTTCGAAACGCATATATTCGTGTTGAAAAAGCATCTTCTGATAAAGAAGATTTAAAAGCTATGAAGCTGTATGAGAAAATCGTAAATGCTAAAGATGATATTATTCGTAATGAACTTTTTATTTCTGCTGATGGAATTAAGTGTAAGCAGGAAATTAAAGATTTATTTAATGAATATCGTGAATATCTTGAAGCAATGGAAAATCAGGCTGCAGCAGAAGAAATATTGTTTGAAACTGATACTTCAATGTTGATATATGCAAACGAAGAAGAATAACAATGATTGAATTGCTTTCATTTGAAAAAAGTTATTTTGGTTTTTCCCGAAAAAATCCTGTTTTTACAGTAAAAGATGTAAATTTTAAAGCTGAAACAGGCCGTATTACTGCAATGCTTGGACCTAATGGTTCTGGAAAAACTACTATAATGAAAGCAATTTGTGGTTTTCATTACGGAGATGAAGGTGAAATTTTTGTTTCCGATAATGAAAATCACAGAATAAATGTCAATGAACATCCGGAAATGGCAATGAGTTTGATTGGCTATGTTCCGGAAAAATCAATTTTACCCCCTGATATGTATGTTTATGATTTTCTTGATTATTGTGCACAAGTTCATAATTTAAATGGGGAAGAGAAAGATAAAGCGATTTCCAGAGTTATTAAAGAATGTTCTTTGGAAAAAGTAGTTTCCAAAAAAATCAAAGCTCTCTCAAAAGGGTATGCTCAGCGAGTTTCTTTTGCACAGGGAATTATTCATAATCCTCCAAATCTTATTCTAGATGAACCTGTATCTGGTTTAGATCCTGCTCAAATTATTCAGATGCGAAATTTAATAAAAACGATGTCTGAAACAAAAACTGTAATTCTTTCAACACATATTCTTCAGGAAGTACTTTCCATTTGTGATGATATTCTAATTATTTGCTCTGGAAAAGTTGTTGCAAAAGGTACCGAAATAGAAATTCTAAAATCAACAGGTAAAGCTTCATTGGAAGAAGCCTTTATTAGCCTTACATCAACAGGAGATATAGAGTAATGAAAAACAATGAATCTTCTGCAAAATTTACATATTTTAAATGGCAGCTTCTTTTAGAATTACGCAATCCTGTTTTTTATATTACAGGTATAATTTTTGCTTTATTTGTAACAATTAATTTTTATATCAGACAGAGATTTTTTACAGGTTATGGAAGTACTGATTTATTATTGTATTTTAATACAGTTCCTTATATCTGTATTCTGATAATCCCTGTATTATGTTATAAAAGATCTTCTAATAATTATAATAGTTTTATTCCCTTAAAAATAATTGATAAGGTCCTGCTCAGACATTTATCGCTTTTAAGTCTTTTTACAATTTATCTTTTAATGCTTGTTCCTGCCGCTTTATTAATTAATTTATTTGGTTCAATAGATGTGGGACAATTTTTTACAAGCTTTTTATGTTTAATTTTATATGGAGCTTCTGTTATTGCTCTAACATTATTTATTGGTGAATTATTTGAATCTTCCATTTTATCTTTTATTATTTCAGCTTTGTTTCTTGGAATAATAAACAGTTCTCATTTATTTACTACTTATATTAAATGTAATGCCTTTTTTAATTCATTATTTAAAGCTTTAAGCTTTACCTGGCATTTTGATGCAGCCGGAAAAGGGATAATTGATACCAGAGATTTTATTTGGTTTATTTTTTCTGTTCCTCTTTTTTTATTTGCTGCTTCTTTGGTTAGAGAAATTAAAAACGGAAAAAATTATTCTATCTTTGAAAAAATAAATCACTCATTATTTTTTGTTTTATTAATTTTAATTATTGCAAATGGGAGCAGATGGTATACTCGTCTGGATTTTTCAAAAAACAAAACTTTTTCTTTATCCCAGTATACAAAAACTTTATTATCTAACATTGATACTCAGGTAAAAATAACTTATTATCGTTCAAATTCGCTTGCAAGAATTTATCCTCAGGTTAGAGATGTTTCTGATTATTTAAATACTTATTCTTCACAAAATAAAAAAATCAGCTTTCTTATTGTGGATCCTGAAAAAGATTCAAAAACCTCCCAAATGCTTGAAGAATACGGTATTACAAGTCAGCCATTTGTAAATGCAACAAAAAATTCTACAGAATATACTAATGTCTATTCTGCTATTGTAATTGAATATAAGGGAAATTATGAGGTTATTCCTTTTTTGATTTCTACAGATACAATTGAATATGATCTTGATGGAAGAATTAATCATCTTGTAAATAATAAATCTCGAACTGTAAATATAGTTATCGGAAATGGTTTATCTTTTTCTGAAGATTATTCTTATCTGGTTCCATGGTTAAATTCCCAGGGTTTTATCTGTAATCCTTTGTTTATTGAAGATTCATATTTTGTGGAATCTTTAGACGCTTCTTCCGGTCCTTTACTTGTTATTGGCGATTCCAAAATGAATATTGAAGCCGCTGCAGCAATAGAGAATTATATTCTTTTGGAA
This sequence comes from Treponema sp., assembly GCA_045627625.1. Classification (GTDB taxonomy): domain Bacteria; phylum Spirochaetota; class Spirochaetia; order Treponematales; family Treponemataceae; genus Treponema_D. The sequence continues at coordinate 16,353 of JAZQOB010000111.1, read as the reverse complement.
AAGGGAAATGCTATTTTTACAGTAAGTCCTTTTGATTGTGATATTTTTGGAAACTGGAATCTTTCATTGAATTATACAAATCATATTATTGATATGCTGGAAAACTGGGGAATTAATTTTTCAAACAGAATTGTAGGTGATATTTCCTGTTCAAGAATCACAATGTCTTCCAGTGAAACTGACCAGCAGACAGGTGTGGAAGGAAGCATTTATACTCGCGTTCTGAATTATCCTTTATGGATTAATGTATTACCACAACAAAATACAAAGCAGGGAATAAATCTTTCCTGGGTTCCAGAATTAATTGTCAGTGGAAATGCAAAACCTTATTTATATTCTTCTACTGCCTCATGGACATATGAAATTAATCCAGAGTATCCAGATAAGCTGATAGAAACAAATCCTTTTATTCTGGAAGAAAATGGATACACAATGGATAATACAAATAAAATACTTGCGGCTAAAATTGAAGGTTCATTAACAGGTTTATATAATCTTTATAGCTGTGAAAATTCAAATATTGTTGTAATTCCGGATCAATATTTCCTTCATAGTTTAATGACTGGCTATACTGGAGAAACTAAAAACTTTTACTTTATAACAAATACATTACTTAAAATGAATGAAGAATTTGAACTTGCAGAAATTCAAGATAAAACGACTAAAAATACTAGTTTATTTAAGATTTCAGATGAAGTTGATTTATCAAGTAAAAAAGCTTGTACTTATGCTGTTTGTTTTGGTGTAGTTCCTGCAGCAGGTATTTTGTTGTGTTTAATTTTTATATTTATGTTATTTAGGAAGTTACAAAATGCAAAAAAAATATATAACTAGTATTCTGGCAGCTTTAGTTTTAATTTTCTCTTTAACATATATTTTATCTTTTGTTAAAAATGATTCAAGTAAAGATAAAAGAAAACCGTTTAAGACAACTCTGGTAAATCCTAAGAATGCTTTAAATATACAAAGTTTTGAGATTTCAAACGGAAACAGTTCAATATATCTTGCAAATGCCAATGATTTTTGGATTGTATTTTCTTCTGAACAAATTAATCCAATTCCTGCAGATACACAGCGGATAACTCAATTTATAGATGATTTAATTCAGACTCGGATTCTTTATAAAGTTTCGGATAAACCTTCAAAAGATGATTCTTTTGGTTTACAGGATGATTCTACTGTTAAAATCAAATATGCATTAAAAGATTCTACAGTAAATGAACTCTATTTTGGCTGCCAAAACTTTGCTCAAACTGCAAGATATTTAATGACAGCTAAAAGTCTGTCTGTTTATGAAATCGATAATTCCCTGGAAAAATATCTATCCTTAAAAGTTCAGGCCTGGTCTGATCCTTATATTATTTCAAGAGCTGTTATGAATAATATTAGTCCGGAAGACTTTCAGGGAATTAAAATTAATTATCAGAATGAAGATAAAATGTATGACACAAAATATAAGGATTTTCTGGATATTAGTGCAAAACTTCTTGAATTAAGACATGGTGGAATTGGAAAAAAGGATGATATTGAAAATGCCTCCGCAGAAATGCAGTTGTTTATTCACTTAGGAAATAAATCAAATATTATCATGACTTTTTATGCATGTGAGTCTGTGGAAAGAGAATATGTAGTTAAGGTTCAATATATAGACGAATTGAAAAATTCAAATAATACTTTTTATTCAAAAATAAGTTTATGGACTTATAATAAAATCAAAGAAATTATATTGTAAAAGAAATGTGCCAGAAATCCCGGTAAAATTGATTTACAAGATTTATATGTGAGTCTCAAAATCACATGTGCTACTGCAGCATTTAAAACTGAAATCCAACCAAGATAAAGATGACCTATTGAAAACAGGAAAAGAGTAAGAATTTCACTAAAGTAAATTAAAATTTTATTAGGTTGTCTAAAAAAGTGAACAAATCCATCTGTTAAATAGAATCTATAAATGATTTCTTCATAAAATGCTGCTAGAAAAAAGTCTAAAATACAAAAAATCCAGCTAATAACTGAATCTGGAAGTACGACTTCAATATTATTTGTAGTCTGTGGAATAAAACAGGAAATAAAAAGAAACAGCATCGAAAATACAAATATTAAACAGAAACAAAAAATAAAAGAAAAAATATATTTCAAAGAGAAATGTAATGGTGTAATTTTTACAGGTTCTTTTTGAGCTGTGTCTTTTTTTCTAAAATAAATAAATAGTAAGGCAACACAGCTTGCTATTCCAAAGTGTATGGCAGTTTGTAATGGAAAGTTCCAGGTAATAAAAATTTCAGATAGCTCTGATGTAGAAGAAAAACATGGGGGAAGTGCAAGGAATAAAAATACAAGAGAAAAAACTAAAATTTCAAATATAAAACAATTTATTTTCATATTATTTTGTGATAACATTATAGAAGAAAGAGAGGTTTTTGTGTACATTCTTGTAGCAATTTTAGTAACAATTTTTATTTTAGGAATTCTCGCATTTCTTTATTCCTTATATAAACAAAAAATTGAATTTTACATTACTGGACTTGATTCAAAATTTACTTTATCTGATCTAAATCTTTTATGGACTGTTGCCCAGCTTTGTGAACTTGATAATCCAACTGCTTTGTTTTTTTCAATGCAGGCATTAACAAAATGTATGTCTCAAATTAATAATCAGGCCGCTAAAGATGGTAGCGAAAAAGATCCAAAAAAACAGGCTTTGATTACTAAATTATTTAACTACAGAACAAAACTTCAAAATGATAATGACGAAAAAAAAGGTCTTGAATCTACTCAATATCTTGATAGAAATCAGAGAGTAAGAATCATTTTACCTGGAAAAGGAGTTTTTGCTTCAAAGATTTTGAATAATGGCAAAGAAATGATTATTGCCGTTCCTCGTCAGAAAGATATGATTCCTATTACTGCAGAAGAATGGGTTGGCAAAACAATCAGTGTTTATTTATGGCGTAAAGGCGATGCTCGTTATGTTTTTGATACTGTAGTTACAGGTCATGGACTTTTTATTGGTGAATCTTCAATTTCTTTGAGACACTCAACTAATCTTGTTCGTACTCAAAAGCGTCGTTCTGTTCGTGCAAAATGTGACATTCAGGGTCAGCTTTTCATAATAAAAGAAGAAATTATTGATTATTCTGCTATCGAAACTAGAAATGGTTATAAATGCCAGATTGAAGATATTTCTGAATCAGGTGCACAGATTCGTATTGGTGGAAAAGGTGTTGCAAACATTCAGATTAAAATTCAATTCAATATTCGAAATATGCTTATTATTATGTTTGGGGTTATCAGAACCGTTGAATATAATGAAGAGCTGAATCAGTCATTACTTCATTTTGAATGTATTCATATTGAACCTATGATGAAAAATGAAGTATTAAGTTATGTTTATAATATGCTTCCTGAACGAGAAAAAGAAGTTTACGAAGCTCTTAATATGATTGACGCTGATGAAAAAGTAAGTGCTGCAGATGAAAATCTTGAACAGTCAGCTACTGATGGAACTTCAGAAGAACTTAATCCTGTTGCTTCAGATTTAAATAGCATTCATGCTGATGGAGAACCTGTAAATCTTCCTGATATGCCAGATTCTCCTGAAGACAATAAAAGCGAAGATATTGATGATGCTTTGAATATTTTCCAGAATTATGACATATAAGGGGGAAATATTATGAAAAAGAAAATAGTTTGTTTATTTTTAGTTTTCTGTTCTTTTAATATGTTTTCCGGTGAACTTCAAAAAAAATTCATAAAGGGCAGTATTTCTGAAAAAACTTCTGCTGTAACTGAAAGTGCCGGTACTGATGAAGGTTTAGTACTTTCAAATGCAGCAATTTATTTTATTCTTGAAAACAAACCTATTTTAGGAAAAGACCGAGATTTAGAGGCTCTTGCTGTTGCTGGCATTTTAACTCTTCCTAATGATTATGGACGAAATTTGTCTGATTCAGAAAAATTAAAAGCAGTTTCGGTAATCATGACAGTTTATAAAGAGTTTAGTGACAGTCCTAATGTTCAGATTGCTATTTTAAATAAATCAGAATATTTAAATCGTTATCTTCCTCTTGGAAAATTTACAGACTATTTAAATAACTATCTTGTAAAAGGGGATCTGACAACAGAGGAAACTTCTAAAGTTTCTGCTGTTATTAACTGTTTAGGTAACATTGGAAATAATGGAACTTTTACTGTCCTTTATAATTATTATTACAATAACACATATAGCCTTTATGTAAATGATATTGAAAATGCTCTTGTAAAATTAGTTCCTAATTCTTTAAATGCAATTATTCAGATAATAAATGATAATGATTTTTCCGAATTAGAAAATATATATAAAATTACAAGAAAAAATAGCAAAATTTCTTCAAATTTCCTTGCAGAAATTGCCGAAAACGTTCTGAAGAAAACTATATTAACTATAGGAAATTCTAAAGATGAAAACGAAGAAATTGTTGCTCTCCAGATGGATTCAATTAACATTCTAAACGAGAGTAAATGGACCAGAGCTTCTTCTACTGTTCTTTCATTTTTCAATGCTGCCCGTTTGGAATATAATAATGGCATTTTGAATGAAGATCAGTTTGCACAAATTATTGATTGTGTAGGAAATATTACTCCAATTGATTCGGTTACACCTTTAGTAAATTATCTTTGGGAATTGAATGGCAGTGTTCAGAACAACAAGCCTGTTTCACAGAAAGTTGCTCTTGCTGTTATCAATACTTTAGGTGCAATCGGTGATAAAACAGCCTTCGATCCTTTACTTTCTGTAACTTATTTGAGTTATCCTGAAAATGTTCTGACAGCTGCCCGAAAAGCACTGGCAGGACTTAAATGGTAAAAACTCTAAAATCACCAGTAATTTTTTCAACTATTATCTGTGTAATACTACTTTATAGCGGAATTATACAGATAAATTCAAAACATTCTTTTCATTCCTTAGCACCTGAAAACGATATTGTAGAAATATCAGGAAAGCTTGTTTCTAGTCCTGTTCGTATCGGGAATAAAAATTTTTATTCCTCTACAATTAATACTAACTCAGTAAAAACAGATACATTATTTTCCACTTCAACGGGTTATTTTTCAATTTATATTCCATCCACACAGATAGAAGCAATGTTTCCTGGAAAATTATATTCTAAAAGTTCTAATAAAAGGGATTATATTTTTGAGGAAGGTGGATTTTATACTTTTAGAGGTAAAGTTTTTAATAAAATTTTTTATGTTGATAAATGTATTGAAAATCGATGGAATGATAATCTGTTTGGAAAGATTCAATATATAAGAGCAAAAGGTAGATTATATTTTAAGAAATTAATGTACTTATGGAAAGAAGCTGGAGGATTACTTTTGGCTCTTATTTGTGGTTCCAAAGAATATACAGAAGAATCAGTAGTTCTGAATTTCAGAAAAGCAGGGTTATCTCATATTTTAGCTTTATCAGGGATGCATTTATCCATTTTATCAGGAATTGCAGTATTTATTGGTAATAAAACCAAAAGGCTTAGGTTTTCATATGGTATTAGAATTGCTGCAATTATAATTTTTGTATGGTTTGCGGGCTTTAGTCCTTCTTTATTAAGGGCTTTTATATGCAGTTGTATAATGATTTTTCTTTCTCTTATAAATAATAAAAAAACGGATTATATTTATGTGCTATGCATTTCATTTATATTGCAAACTTTAATTTCAGCTGAATCTATAAAACAAGCTGGTTTTATTCTAAGTTATGGGGCTTTAACAGGGATTTTATGTTTAAGTAATATTATAAATTCATTATTGACTGGATTTATTCCTGCAAAATTAAGTAATCCGTTATCGGCTTCGGTTGGGGCTCAAATTGCAACGGCTCCAGTTTCGATTATATTTTTTAAAGCAATTTATCCTGTAGGAATTATTGCCAGTGTTATTGTTTCGCCACTCGTAACATTATTTATTTATACAGGAATTATTCTGATTATAATCTCCTTAATCTGTCCATTTTTAGCTGAAGTTAGTGGAATTTTTATGAATTTACTATATACTGTAATAAAATTTATTGTACATATATTTTCATTTTAAGGTAGGTCAGTGTGAATCATCCGGATTATAATTCCCCAGCAGAGCTAAAAAATATACTTGATGCAAATGGTTTTTCAATGCAGAAAAAATTTGGTCAAAATTTTTTGATTAATGCTGATGCCAGAAAAAAATTAATTGATAATCTGGATATTAATGAAAATACAAAGGTTTGGGAGATTGGCCCTGGTTTAGGTGCCATGACAAATGAAATTCTCGAACGAAAATCTAACCTTACAGTATTTGAAATTGATAAAGGCTTTATTTCTTTAATTGATCAGTTTTTTGATTCATATAAAAAACAGGATAAATTCCGAATTGTCGAAGGAGATGTTCTAAAAAACTGGAAAAAACAGTTAGAAAAGGAAGGAAAACCTGACCGATTATTCGGTAATTTACCTTACAATATTGCTGCAACAGTAATTGCTGATACAATCGAAAAAAATATTCGTTTTGATAAATGTGTATTTACAATTCAAAAAGAAGTTGCTCTTAGAATGGCTGCAAAACCTGGAACAGAAGATTATTCATCCTTTTCTGTTTTATGTCAGTGGGCTTATGATATTAAGCCTTTGATGGATCTTGGTGGAGCAAATTTCTGGCCAAAACCTAATGTTGATTCTAGAGCTGTAGTTTTAACTCCAAAAGAAAACTTTCCAAATTGTGAGAATCCTTCATTATTTGTAAAAATTCAGAGAGGTTTATTTGTTTCTAGAAGAAAAACTATTCGAAATAATCTTTCTGTATTCCTTAAAAATAATGATCTGGCTTTAGAGGCTTTGTCAAAAGCTGATTTAGATCCAATGCTTCGTGCAGAAGTTCTTAAAGTTGAAGACATTTTAAAATTATCAGATGTTATTAATCAGATGAATATTATTAAATAGGTGAAACATGTCAATTAAAGATAATATTGAAATTATTAATAATAGAATTTTAAATGCTGAAAATAGAAGTGGAATAAAAAACGGTACCGTAAAATTGATGGCTGTAAGTAAATTTCATCCTGTTGAAGAAATTGAAGAAGCTGTTAATGGTGGACATTTTTTATTTGGAGAAAATCGTGTACAGGAAGCCAATGAAAAGTTTCCTTTGATTTTTCAGAATAATTCTTCAGTTTCTCTACACATGATAGGACAGTTGCAGTCTAATAAAGTAAAGACTGCAGTTCAGATTGCAGAATGTATTCAATCTGTGGACAGACTTTCTTTAGTTGAAGAAATAGAAAAACAATGTGCAAAGATTAATAAAACTATAAAAATTTTATTTGAAATTCATACTGGTGAAGAATCAAAATCTGGTTTTCAAAATGAAGAAGAGCTTATAAAAGTTCTGGATCTATTCAAGAATAACTCTTATCCGCATGTAGTTCCTGCAGGTTTTATGACAATGGCACCTTTTACAGATGATGAAAAATTAATTCGAAAAAGCTTTTCTTACTTGAGAAACTTGAAAGAAAAATTACAAATAGAATATAAAGAATTCTCTTTAAATGAACTTTCAATGGGAATGTCTGGGGATTTTGAAATTGCTATTGAAGAAGGTTCTACTTTAGTAAGAGTTGGAACTGCAATCTTTGGAGAACGAAATTATAATAAGTAAGATATGAAACAAAATAAAATTATAATTTTTTTAGTTTTACTTTTCTCTTTTACTCAAATTAGTGTCTTTACTCAGGATAATTCTGAACAGAAACAGAAAGAAGAAGAAAAACAGTCTTTTGATTATAATTTACTTTTTAAGGATTTGAGACGCTTTGAAATTATTTCCTTAGGTTCAATGCCTTTTATAACTTTAGATGTTACTCTTGGGTACACAATTTACAAATCCTGTGTAAATGGATTTGATACTTCTTATTTTAATGTATTTTCATCTAAAAATTATTCAAAAAAAGAAATTACAGGAATTCTTGTTACATCTGCCTGTGTTTCAGTTGGAATAGCAGTTACTGATTATGTAATAAACATAATAAAAAGAAATAAAACACAAAAGAAAAATAAAGAAGAGAATCCAATTGATATTTATCCAATAGATTTGAATTTATTTAATGATAGTAATCAAACTAATTCAGGAGGAGAATAATGCCATTTTTTTCAGTAAAAGTTCCAGATGATTTTGAAAATATGGAACGACTTGATAAATACATAGCATCTCTTCCTAATGGAATGAATCGTTCCAAATTAAAAAGTGGAGTTACTGAAATTCTGATTAATGGAAAGAAATCAAAATTATCTCAAAAAATTAAAGCAAAGGATCAGATAGACATTCAATGGGAAGATAATATTCCTGATGATATTATTCCAGAAGATATTCCTTTGGAAATTCTTTTTGAAAATGAAAATGTTACAGTTGTAAACAAAAAACAGGGAATGGTTACTCATCCAGCTTGTGGTAATTGGACTGGAACTTTAGTAAATGCATTGTTATATCATTGGGGGCGTGAATCTATTCCTCAGGTAAAAGAAGGGTCCGAAACAGAACTTTTGACTCAGAGACGACCTGGAATTGTTCATCGTCTTGATAAAGAAACCTCCGGAATTATTATTACAGCTAAAAATCGTGACAGTGAAGAATGGTTGCAAGCACAGTTTAAGGACAAAACTCTTCAAAAAGAATACATATTAATCTGTACTGGAAAATTACCTGCTCAAAATGGTGATATTCAAACACAGATAATAAGAGATCCAAAAAACAGACACAGATTTAAGGCTGAATTAAATACAAATAATGGCAAATTTGCCCGTACTTTATATCATGTAATTGCAACTTACGGAAATTATTCTCTCGTTCGCGTAAGAATTAAAACCGGTAGAACTCATCAGATTAGAGTTCATATGAAATTTTTAGGTTGTCCGATTCTGGGTGATTCGGTTTATAATAAAACTGATTCCATGTTTCCAAATGCAACTTTAATGCTACATTCGGTTCAATTAAAGATTAAATTGCCATTTGAAAAAGAATATACAACTTTCAGAACTCCAACTCCAGACAGATTTATGGCAGTTCAGAAAAAATTAAAGGCTAAATTTAATAAATCAATTCCAGAAAAAAAATTTTTATTAAATAAATAAAATGAAAAACTTTAAAATTATCCATGAGCCTAGTGCAGAAGAACCTTTTTTAGTTTTATATAAGCCTCATAATATTCCTTCAGCTCCATTATCGGAACAGGACGAAAACAATGCTTTAGCCTATGCCATTAGTCTTTTTCCTGAAATAAAAGCCGTCCAAGGGCTTAAATCTTTCGAATACGGGCTTCTTCATCGTATAGATACATCTACAGATGGTTTACTTCTTATTGCCTTAAATCAGGCCTTTTTTGACCATATAATTGATCTTCAAAATAAGGGTTCATTTATTAAATCATATAAAGCGGAATGTATAAAACAGAATGCAGATCAAACCTTTCCACAGTTTGAAAAAACAATTTCGGAAGTTGGAGAAGAATTAAAAATAACTTCTTATTTTAGAAAATTTGGTCCTAAAGGAAAAGAAGTTCGTCCTGTTACAGAAAATTCAAATTCAGCTGCCTTGAAAAAAATCGGTAGACCAGTTCTTTATTCTACTGCCATTAAGTTGATTGAAAAATCTAATGATAAATATACTTTTTCATGTACAATAAAAAGGGGATTTCGTCATCAGGTCAGATGTCATTTAGCATGGTTAGGATATCCGATTATTAATGATGAAGTTTACAATAAGAATCAGGCTTGTGGGGATATTTGTTTTACTGCTTATAAAATTGAGTTTAATGATGAAAAAGGAAAAAAATTTATATTTGAAATATAAAAAAAAAGCTGCAAAAAATTGCAGCTTTTTATACCCGAAAGGAGACTTGAACTCCTATGAATTGCTTCACCTGGACCTGAACCAGGCGCGTCTACCAATTCCGCCATCCGGGCTTATAAAATAATATTACTAAAAATAGCCTTGTTAGTCAATTATAGACAGCTATACAAACAGATTATAATTCCAATCAGTAAAGCAATAACTACAAAATAAACCCACAAAGGAAGACTATCGGATGAAGAAGAATTGCTCTTTCTTTTAGTTTGATTTTTACTTGAAAATAAAGAACTTATTCCACCGAAAATATTTTTATTATTTCCGGAAGAATTTGAATTTCCAATATATCCTGAAGATTTATTTTTACCTACTGCATAACCACAATCTGGGCAGCCATTCTCAAATTCTCTTGTAGAACCTGTTTTTCCACAGTTAGGACATCGAACCGAAGAAAAAAACTTTCCGCATTTATTACAAAATTTAGCTGCAGCATTAACTTCTTCACCACAGCTTTCACAAAAGAATTTAGCCTGTTTAGAATTATCTTTCATTATTTATCACTAATATTTAAAAGAACATATTTTTCATCATCAGAAAACTTAATATCTTCAACAACCGCAATGCAGTCCAGGTTTTCAGAATTGTAAGAATATGAACATAAAGGTATTTCTGTGTTGATGTTTAATTCATTATAAAAATCATCAAAATCAAGCTCACAAACAATTTTATTCAAATCATAGGAAGTATACTTTCCAGAAACAAACTGTTTTGTTACAGGATTTGTAAACATTATAGAACCTGATTCTTCACGACTAGGAACTATATTCTGTTCCTGAATCATATCCAGCCCAAAGAAATTATCTAAAGAAGCAGAAAGGTTAACAAGCTGTTTTTTACTGAAAGATGTAAAATATCCAGTAATACCAAGCATCTGTGCTTTTTTAAGATCTCCTTCAGATAATGGTTTTGGTTCATATAGATATACAGCAATATTATCACCACCAATACCACTTTTTACAAACTGAACTAAAGTTTTCCAGTGACGAGGATATTCCGAAGAACTGATAATAATACAATCTGGACGAATTTCTTCGATGTTATCTAAAGCTTTTAACATCCATCTGTAAATGATAGTGTCAAAACCTTTAGCATTTAAAAAATCATCACAGGCATTAATAATATTTGAATCATCTGATATAACTAAAGCTTTCATTATTCTGTTCCTAAATTTACTACTGTGTAATCATAAATCATCCAGATACCTTCACGCTGGCGAACCTTATATGTGTAACTCTTTTTTTCTCTAAAGTTAGTATATTTAAACCATTCAATTACAACTACAACACCTTCAGTTGGAGAGTAGGTTGTTTTTTCAATCTGGAACTTTTCAGGAACAGCAATAATATCATTTTCGATACGAGCCTGCATTAAGTCTGATTTATATGATTCAATCATTCTTAATCTTTCATCTTCAGAAACACTTGTATATCTGCGTTTCAAAGTTGCATTTCTTTTAAGCAATGATTCAACATCCATATAAAGGAAATACTGATCCCAAAGAGATTTCTGTCTTGCAATAATTGTCTGTTCTACAACTTTATCCGGAGAAAGTTCTTCCTGTCTAAGAATTTCTGCTGTACCAGATGCAACAGGAACATAATTAGAAGAAGCTGCAGATGGAGAAGGTTTAATTTCCAAAGTCAATCTATTTGAAGTAATTGCAATTTGTTTTGATTTATATAATTCAGGATAGAAAGCTAAATCAAGATAATAAACAGAAGCATCTTTTACAACTAAATAGTCTTTTAAATCTTCTATAAAAGAATACTCTTCTCCCTGTTCAAGAGCAATTTCTCTGAAGTAAACTGTCTGATTTGTAGTTCTTTTTTCGATAATCTGTTCTGTTTGAGCTAGCTGTGCATTTTTTACTGTGTATGCATGAAAATCCATACTAAACATTCTGTCATCTGCCAGCTTAAATCTTAAAGTTTCAGAACCATTATTTTTAATAGTAATATGAACATTAATAGGATTATCACCGTTATTTCCAGGGTAATAAATTGTTCTGTTATAGTACTTTATAGAAACTGAAGCATCTTTAAATTCTTCTGTATTACTTCCTGCAGAAAATGCAAACTGTGCAAAACAAGAAAGAATCGCTATAATAAATAAAGACTTTCTAATTTTCAAGGGAATCTCCTTAATTAATTACTATATTAGTATTATACTATATTATCGGAACGATTAAATGAAATCATTATCAACTTCTATCAATAATTTATTACATTCATGGTCTGATTTTAAAGAATGCATAAAAAAGACTACAAATAGTGATACAGTATTCCCGATTAATATCTACGGATTACAGGGAGCTTCTTTTTCATATTTTACAGATGAATATTTGCGTAATACTTATTTACAGACTCTCCAAACTATACAATATAAAGATTCCAGTAGAAATAATATTGATTATAAAACTTTTTCATCAGATTTAGTTATTGTAGTTCCAAGTGAATATGAAGCTAATAACTTATATAATGATTACAAAAATCTTTTTCCTGAATACGAAATCTATATTTTGCCAGGGTGGGGAACTTATCCCTACAGACCAGCAGCAAATGGTTCTCTTGTTTTTGCACAAAGAGCTGGTGTTCTCTCTAAATTATGTGAACACAATACCATTAATACTTTAAAAAACAAAGTTAGAATCTTCATAGTTACTCAAAGATCTTTTATTTCAAAGCTTCCAAATCCTGAATATCTTGCGAATAATTCTTTTAAGCTTTCTGTAAAAGATAAAATTGATACTATTAAAATTGCAAAAAAACTTTCGGAGTTAGGATATACAAAAGTATCCAGAGTAAATGTAAAAGGGGAATTCAGTTTAAGAGGTGAAGTTTTAGATATCTTTTTGCCACTGGAAGATAATCCTACCAGAGTAATTTTTGATTTTGATGAAATTTCTTCAATTAAAATTTTTGAAACTGATGCCCAGATGACTATAGGCAAAAAGGATGAAATCTTTATACACCCATTAAAAGAAGTAATCTGGAATGATGAACTGGTTTCCATACTTACAAAGAAATTGAAGGATTATGAAGATGCTTCAATCGAAAATAATGCGACTCTTGACGGTGCTACTGACATTCATTTAGGTTTCTCTGAAAAAGCAAAAGAATATCTGGATAATTTCTTAATTGAATTATCTATTAAGTATACCGCAGAAGCAGAAGAGTTTTTCTATCATTTACTTTGGGAAAAAGAATATTCAATTCTTGATTATATCAGTTCAAATACAACTGTTTTCTTTTATGACTACGATAGACTTGTAAATGGACAGTTAACTATTAACAGAGAATATACAAATATTTATAGAAAACAGAAAGATGAACTTCCGATTTTTCCACCTCAATACATAATTTATGATTTTGATATACTCTCTAAATCCTTTTCAAACAGTTTATATTTTAGAACCTTGTCTAAAAATTATGACAATGAAGCTGAAATTGATGAAAATATTGAGAGTAGTGTAGAAAATAGTGTACATTCTGATATAAAACTTTCAATTGAACCGGGAAGAAGCTTCTTTGGAAATATCAATTATATGAAAGAAGAACTCGAGAAACTTCAGAATGATGGCTGGAATATTTATATTTTTACTGATAATGAAAACCAGCAGCTTCGTATCCAGGAAATTTTTAAACAATTTACAAATCCAGAAAACAAGGCTCTTAAACCTGTTGTATTGATTCCAAAAGCTATTACCAGTGGTTTTAATATTCCAGATATAAAGCTTCTTGTTATTCAGGAAAATGAAATTTTTGGTAGAAGAAAATATGTTCCTAAAACAACTGCAAAAGCTAAAAGTCAGGCCATTGATACTTTTGTTGAATTAAATCCAGGAGATTATATTGTACATGTAAACTGGGGTATTGGATTATTCCATGGGATTGAAAGAGTAAAATCTTTAGGAAATGAACGAGATTATATTAAACTTGAATATGCTGATGAAGAATTTGCATTTGTTCCAATTGAACAGGTAAATCTTGTTCAAAGATATATTGGAAATGAAGGGGAAAAACCAAAAATTGACAGGATTGGAAGCAAATCCTGGGAAAACAGAAAAAGTAAAGTTCAGAAAGCCGTCGAAGATATTGCTCAAAAACTTATTGATTTGTATTCCCGTCGTCAGGCTTCTGTAGGATTTTCATTTCCTAAAGAAACTGAATGGCAGGCTGCTTTTGAAGCATCTTTTCCATATGAAGATACTCCAGATCAGATTCAGGTAACAGAAGATATTAAAGCAGACATGGAAAAACCAATTCCAATGGATCGACTTGTTTGTGGTGATGTTGGTTATGGTAAAACAGAAATGGCTATGCGAGCTGCTTTTAAGGCTGTAATGGGGGGTAAACAGGTAGCTTTTTTAGCACCAACAACTATTCTTGCTGAGCAGCATTATGAAAACTGTATTGAAAGATTCAAGAACTTTCCTGTAAAAATTGCACATATGTCCCGCTTTGTAAGTCTTGCAGAACAGAAGAAAATACTTGCTAAACTTGCAGAAGGTGAAGTTGATATTCTTGTAGGAACTCACAGAATAATCCAGAAAGATGTACTTTATAAAAATCTTGGATTAATGATTATTGATGAAGAGCAACGCTTTGGCGTAAAGGATAAAGAAAAATTAAAAGTTGTAAAAAATAATATTGACTGTCTTACAATGTCTGCAACTCCAATTCCTCGAACTCTTCATATGAGTATGTTGAAAATTCGTGATATGAGTTTACTTACAACACCTCCACAGAATAGACAGCCAATTGAAACAGTTATTTCTGAAAGTAATGATTCTAAAATTGCACATGCTATTCGAAACGAAATGGATCGTGGTGGGCAGATATTCTATTTACATAATAGAGTAGAGTCTCTTATGGAAGTTCGTACTAAAATTGAACGGCTTGTACCAGAATGTATAGTTGATGTTGCACATGGACAGATGACTAGTCAGCAATTAGATGATATTTTCCACAGATTTAAAATGGGTGGTTTTCATGTACTAATTGCAACAACTATTATTGAAAACGGAATTGATATTCCAAATGTAAATACAATTATTATTGATCGAGCTGACATGTATGGAGTTTCTCAATTGTATCAGTTAAGAGGTCGTGTAGGTCGTAGTGATAGAAAGGCTTATGCTTATTTGTTCTATCCTGAAAATAAAGCTTTATCTGAAGTTGCTATGAAACGACTCCAGGTTATTAGTGATTTTACTGAACTTGGTAGTGGTTTTAAGATTGCCATGAAAGATATGGAAATTCGTGGTGCTGGTAATTTATTAGGAAAAGATCAGTCGGGTGATGTTTATGCAGTTGGTTTTGATTTATATGTAAAATTATTAAATCAGGCAGTTGAACGATTAACAGCTCAAAAAGACTATCAGCAGCTTCAAAATGAAGTTCTTATGGAAATGGAATATACTGGATATATTCCAGATTCTTATGTAACAAATCCTCAGGTTAAGATGGAAATTTATAAAAAGATTGCTGCTATTTCCAGTGATGAAGAATTTGAAGGAGTCTTGTCAGAACTTGATGATAGATTTGGTCCTATTCCTGATGAAGTATCCAGTCTTTTAGCTTTAGCTGAAATCAGAATTATTTGTAAAAAATTATTCATTAAATCAATTAAAGAACGACAGGGAGAAGTTCGAATTGAATTTAATCAGATTGAAAAAGTTTCTATTGATAAACTCATGAAACTTGTTACAGATAATCCAGGAACAATTAAATTAAATCCAGCTTTACAGAATGTAATTATTATAAAACTTGGGCAGATTGGATTAAAAGAAAAATCTGAATTTATCAGAGAAAAACTTTCAATGCTTATTGGTAAATAATAATAGAACCTGTCGAGTAGGAAACAAAACTGGATTCTGGCTTGCCCAAAAAAGACTTGAGATGGCAACCTGGCCATGGCCGCATACAAGCCAGGAAGCAAGAGAAATAAACACAGAGCAGTTTGAAATGCTTCTTGAAAGAGGTTTAACCAGAATCACTTGCAGAAGCTTTACTCCTACTCGAATAAATGAACGCACGTCTTTCAGAAGCCTTGATGATAACGATAAGCCTGTAAGAAAATCTGCAAAGGAAAAGCGGGTTATTGAGCATTCCCTTGCAACACCAGAACAGCTTGCACATATATTCATCAGCAAGTATATGAAACATACGCCTTTCTACATAAAACTGTTCAAGGATGTATTTGACAATGAGAATCGACTCAGAAAACTTTTAATTTGTGGTATAATTATGTAAACGTAAATTTAATTTGCGAATACTAAGCCAAGGGCTCAGAGATAAATTATAATTTGTGGAGATAAATGTTATGGAAAAACATATCGAAATACTGAAAGAAAGATTTCTGAACGATTCTTTGATGGCTTTAGCAACGATTGATGAAAAAGGAGTACCCTGGGTCAGAACAATTGATGCTATTTTTTATCAA
>JAZQOB010000110.1:0-6802 GCA_045627625.1 Treponema sp. | reverse complement strand
GCTTTGAATACTCTTCGTAAACACAACTTCAACATGTTCATTACACCTGATGTTGCAAAAGAAGATATTCTTAAAGGAATTGGTTTTAATCCTCGTGGAAATGAATCAAATGTTTACTCAATTGAAGAAGAAGGAACTTGTCTTGTTGCTACTGCAGAAATTACTCTCGGTGGTTACCATCAGGATGAAATTCTTGATAAAGCAAAATTGCCATTAATGTATGGAGGACTTTCACACTGTTTCCGTCGTGAAGCAGGTTCAGGTGGACAGTTCTCAAAAGGTTTGTATCGTGTACATCAGTTTGATAAAGTTGAAATGTTTGCATATGCTACACCAGAACAGTCAGACGAAATTCATGAAAAACTCAGAGAAATTGAAGAAGAAATCTTTACAGGTTTAGGACTTCCTTTCCATGTTGTTGATACATGTACAGGTGACCTTGGTGCTCCAGCTTATCGTAAATGGGACCTGGGAGCATGGATGCCAGGAAGAAATGGCGGTGAATATGGTGAAGTAACTTCAACTTCTAACTGTACTGATTATCAGGCTCGTCGCTTGAACATTAAGTACAAAGATGAAGATGGAAAGAATAAATATGTTCACACATTGAACGGAACTGCAATTGCTGTAGGTCGTGCAATGCTTGCTATTCTTGAAAATTATCAGAATGCAGATGGATCTGTAACTATTCCAGAAGTACTTGTTCCATTCTGTGGATTCGATAAGATCTTACCTAAAAAATAAAAAGAAGAGGCGGTGACGGATGGAAGATAATTCCTACACAAAAAAGATTTATGTTATTCTTTTAATGTTTTCTTTAGTTCTTTTAGGAACTCTATGTAAACTACTTTCTTCGGTAGTTCTTCCAGTAATCATCGCCTTTCTTTTGGCACTTGCAATGTATCCAGCGGTAAAGAAATTAAACACAAAATTTCATTTTCCCTGGATTCTTGCAGTTTTTTCAGTAATCATTTTAATGATTGCTTTTGTAGGCATTCTTTCTTCCCTTCTTGTAAAAGGTCTCTCAACTATTTTTGCTGAATATCCAAAATATGAAAATCGATTTATTTCTATTTATGAAATAATTGCTGAAAATTTAAATCTTGGATTTGATGCAGATAAAAGTCTTTTTAAAAATATGTGGGACAGTTTACAGATTAGAGCAGGAGTACAGAAGCTTGCCCTGTATCTTTCATCTGGAGCTTTAAGCGGAGGAAAAACAATCTTTTTAATTTTCCTTCTTTTGATTTTCCTTATGATCGAAATGAATTCCTTAAAAAAACGAATTGTTGATTTTATTGGTCCTGATTCTAAATTCAATTTGATGGAAGTTACAAGAGAAATTATTTCTGAAGTTTCTCACTACCTTTCCATTAAGTTTTTTATTTCTTTGATTACAGGTGTATTAGTTTTCCTTGGTAGTTTAGCTGTTGGTTTAAGTTTTCCAATTGTATGGGGATTTACTGCATTTATCATGAATTTCATACCGACATTCGGTTCTATTTTTTCTTCCGCTATAACAACAGCATTTGCAATCGTTCAGTTCTATCCATCATTTGGAAAAGTTCTTTTTGTACTTATTTATATGATTGCAGTAAATATGGTTTTAGGAAATATTATTGAACCAAGAATTGAAGGAAAACATTTAGGACTTTCCCCTTTTGCTATTTTGATTAACCTTTCTTTGTTTGGTTATATCTGGGGTTTTATCGGTATGATTATTGCCGTTCCTCTGGCAGTTTCTATCAAGATTATTTGTGAAAATATTCCTGAACTAAACTTCTTCTCAATACTATTGGGACAGACTAAGCAGAAAAAATCTAACAAAGAAAAAAACAAACCTGAAAAACCTAAACAAACTAAACAAACAAATTCTTAGTAGTTTTTTCATACAGGAATCTTAAATCTTCTTCCTGAATAGTTGTATAAACACAATCAAGACAACGCTTATTGTTTGTTTCATTTTTATAAATTTTATTGATGACGAAAGTAACAAAAACATCTCTTGAAATAATTGGACTGTTTTTAATTGAAAAACATAATTTTAAGCCAAATTCAGTTCCTTCTTTGTAATCACTGTTATTGTCTACACCAAAAACAATTCTTTCGTGATCAACATATAAAATCTGAAGCTTCTTTTTTCTATCCTGAACTGCTTCAACTTTAATGTTGTCTTTATAAGTTAAATAGTTACAGATTGGAATTAATTGAAGACCATTTCCAATATTTTTATGAGTTTTTCCTTCTGCAACAAAGGATTCAAGGAAAGTTTTAGCTTCTTTTTGATTTTCCAGAGGAATAGATTTCCACATAGGTCGATTAAACAGCTCCTGCTCATTCCATGGAACACAGGTTTCATTAATCTCTTTTTTACCAAGATATTCAAAATAAAGTATTGCACTAAAATCGTATTTGCTTTCTTCTTCAACATCTTTAATACGGTCAATTTCATTAGGAAGAAGAAGCACTAATTTATCACCTTCTGTTGTGAGCTTAGAATTAAAAAACAAACCGACTTTATTAAAATAAAATTCTACTCTAACAGAATCAAAAGCTGTATTCAAATTTTTAGGAGGATTTTCAAGATAGATTTTGCCAGATTTTTCAACAGTAATTTTTTCAGGCATAATTGCAACAGGAAAAATCTGAGAATCTACAGAATGAATTGTATTTAAACTTTCAGCTTTTTCTGATGCAATTGGAGTAATAGTTACAGGTACATTTCCATCCATCAAATACTGAAGAACTAATTCTCTTTCAATACCGGATAATTTTTGATTTTCCATATTATTCACCCCAATCTTTAATCTCTATATTACTGAATGAAAAATCTTTAGATTCCTCAACATAAATAATTATATCAACATATCTGTTTTTTTTATATAGACGAACAGGAACTTCTATAAAATCCTGGCCTTTATATTCTTTTCCAATAAGGTATTTATCAAAAACTGTTATTTTTTTACTTCCGTACACTAATTCATCAAAAGAAAAAGTGCAGGTTTCATTAAAAATACTTTCCCAATTTTCCTGAAGGGCTACCTTAAAAAAGGTATAAGTAAAATGAAGTTCCTTTTTAAAGAATTTTTCAGGTCCCTTACAAACATCCTTACAGATAGCTTCTCCAAAGGCTTTTATATTGTTCAGTAGAGATTTATCCATAGAAGTTGTATCAAGAACATAAAAATTTTTAATTGCAGGATAAACTTCAACATCTAAAATTTCATTAATGTTCATTATTTCGGGAGTAACCTGAATACTGTTTCCTACACCCTTTATTTGACTGATATTTTCATTTAGAATTTCCCCTTCTATTTCTCTTGTCCAAAGGGTTTCTGATTCTTTTGTTGAGATAAGTTTTTTTATTGTCTGATCTTCATCAATAGAAATAATTTCTTTTTGCTTATGTTTGCAGGAACAAAAAAGTAATAATACAACAAACATTAAAAAGGAAAACTTCTTCATAAATATATTATAACACATTTATTACAAAAATATAATTAAGCCGTTTTGCATCAGCTTTTAAAATAAGGCCTCTAAAATGTTTTTCTTCATCAAAAACAGCCAATTTTGTTCCGCCTTCAATAGATTTTGTATCTTCTAAAAACCATTGATACAATAAAGGTTTTCCATTGCTGTATACAAAATAAAATTCTTTTTTTAGGTGAACAGGTTTAAACCCACATAATATCGCACATTCTTCAGAAAAATCATAAATTGAATTAAGAATCTGTTTTTTTATTTCTTTATCTTCTTCTGTTTCAACATATTTTGTTTTAATCTTTGGTTCGAATACTTCAACAGATTCCTGGCAATGTTTTATAAAGTCTTGTGCATCCTTAAGAGAAGATTCAATGGAAAAAGGCTTTAATAAAGAAAAACCTGCAGCATCTTCAATTTTAAAATTTCCAACTTTAGTACGATAAAGTCCTGCTAAATGACCTGCACTACCAAGATCTTTTGCAATATCCCGTGCAAGACTACGAATATAAGTGCCTTTCGAAACCGTAAAATCAATCTGACATGCTTCAACTTCATCCTGGTAATTTAATTTGTAATCCACCAGTTTACATTCATAAATAATAATTTTTCTAGCTTGAATTGAAACTTCCTGACCAGAACGCATTAAATCGCTGGCTCTCTTTCCATCCACATGAATTGCTGAAAATGCAGGAGGAATCTGTAAAAGTTCCCCTTTGTATTTTTCCAGAACTTTTTCTAAATCCTGAAGTTTTGGTAAAGGGGCTGTTCTAATGATTTTGCCCGTATATTCTAAAGTATCTGTTTCTTCACCAAACTTAATAACAGCTTTATAGGATTTATCAAACTCTGTAATATTTCCAGCAAGACGGGTAAGTTTTCCAGTACATACTACTAAAAGTCCCTGAGCAAAACTATCAAGAGTTCCTGTATGTCCTACTTTTGTTGTATCCAAAGCCTTTTTTACATTAAAAAGGGATGAAAAGGAAGTTAAACCTGGCTGCTTAGCAAGTAAAACTAATCCATCTTTAGTATCTGCCATAGCACCTAACCTCTTTTCATCCCTATTTATATATAAATAAATTATCTTATTTTATTTATTTTCTGAATCGTTTTTAGATTCAATTTCTTCCTGCTGTTTTTCAAGTTCATTTAATTTCTGAACCATCTTGAATCCTTCTTTCATTCCAGCATCAACAACAAAAGTCAATTTTGGAAACTGACGGATTCTTAATTTTTTAGCAATTTCTCGCTGAATGAATCCAGCAGCAGCATTAAGTCCGTTTACACCATTTCTCAACTGATTGTCAGTAAGAAAAGTTGAAACAAAAACTTTTGCATAGCCTAAGTCAGAAGTAACTTCTACACGGTTAATTGAAAGAAATGTATTTACACGAGGATCTTTTACATCTCCCCGTATAATTAACTGGGAAATTTCATCTCTGAGCTGATCATTCAGTCTCTGAATACGATATTGTCCCATTAGTTTTCTCCTTCAGAAGTTTCACCTGTTACATTTCTTTTTGCAATTTCAGCCTGTTCTTCGGCAATTGTTTTACCAAGTTTCTTAGCAACTTCGATGATTTCGAAAATTTCTAATCTATCGCCAACCTGGATATCTTGCCAGTTTTCAAGACCAATACCACATTCATAACCGATACTAACTTCCTTAACATCGTCTTTGAATCGTTTGAGGGAAGAAATCTTTCCTGTAAATTTAACGATTCCATCACGAATAAGGTTAACGCTAGCTGAACGACGAACAATACCTTCTGATACAGAACAACCTGCAATAACACCAATTTTTGGTACCTTGAAAGTATTTCTAACTTCAACCATACCGATAACTTCTTCTTTTGTATCTGGCTGTAACATACCTTCCATAGCCTGCTGAATTTCTTCAACACACTTGTAGATAATGTTGTATTTTCTGATTTCTACGCTTTCCTGTTCTGCCAAAGATTTTGCCTTTGGAGTTGGGCGAACATTGAAACCAATAATAATTGCATTAGAGTCAGCTGCTGCAAGTGTAACATCCGATTCATTAATAGCACCGGCACTAGAGTGAATAACAGAAAGTCTGATTTCGCGTGTTGAGAGTTTTTCCAAAGAAGCTTTAAGAGCTTCAGCAGAACCCTGCAAGTCAGCTTTAATAATAACTTTCAATTCACGAACTTCACTATCAGCAATATCAGAGTAAAGTGATTCAAGTGTTGTCTTCTTAACTGCTTTTGCAGCTTCGAAGCGTTTCAATTCCTGACGTTTTGCAGAAATAGCACGAGCATCTTTTTCTGATTCAGTTACCTGGAATGGATCACCAGCATTGGGCATTTCTTCCATACCGAGAACTTCAACAGGAGTAGAAGGACCTGCTTCCTGGATTCTGTTACCGCGATCATCGAACATTGCACGAACACGACCAGAATAAATACCAGCAACAAATGGATCTCCCTGTTTTAAAGTACCACGCTGAACAACAACAGAAGAAACAACACCACGACCCTGGTCTACGCGAGATTCAAGAATCTTACCTTCGGCACGACACTGGTCATTTGCTTTAAGTTCAAGCATTTCAGCCTGAAGAAGAATAGCATCAAGAAGATCATCAATACCCTGTTTCTTCAAAGCAGAAATATGAACATACTGAGTATCTCCACCCCATTCTTCTGGAGCAAGACCTAATTCAGAAAGCTGTGTCTTAACACGGTCTGGATTAGCTTCTGGTTTATCAACTTTGTTTACTGCAACAATAATAGGAACCTTTGCATCTTTAGCATGAGCAATAGCTTCCAAAGTCTGAGGCATAACACCATCATCAGCAGCAACAACAAGTACTACAATATCAGTTACCTGAGCACCACGAGCACGCATCATTGTAAATGCTTCATGTCCTGGTGTATCAAGGAATGTAATCTTACCTTTTTCTGTATGAACTGAATAAGCACCAATAGACTGAGTAATACCACCTGCTTCACCAGCAGCAACATTGGCATGACGAATAGCATCCAAAGTTTTAGTTTTACCATGGTCTACGTGCCCCATTACAGTTACGATTGGTGGTCTGAACTGTAATTCAACACCATCATCTTTATCACTTTCGATAACAGTTTCATCATAAAGACTTACAAGATGAACTTCACAACCATATTCAGAAGCAAGCAATGTTGCAGTATCAGCATCAATAGACTGAGTAATTGTAACCATCATACCCAGGCCCATCAATTTTCCAATAACTTCAGATGCTTTAAGGTTCATTTTACGAGCCAAATCTGAAACTGAAATTGATTCCATAATATCAATAGATTTTGGTACTACAGAAGCA